>NZ_JBYTDD010000020.1:0-127962 GCF_058791055.1 Pseudomonas sp. EU05-FHT14B02
ATGTGTTTGCTCGCACGAACATCATCAAACAAATCGGCGTTCTTGTTTCTGTGTTTCCCAGGATTCCGTGAAGAACCCAAAAAAAGCCCCGCCCGGTATTGCACCGGGCGGGGCTTTTACATTTTCAAGACGGGTTCACCCCCGTAATCCCGCCTTGAACGTCCCTCTTTGCAGCAACTCAAGGCCTTCTCGAACCTTGGGGGCGATGTTCGGCCGGTTGTGCGGGGTACGTCCAGTGAATAGATATTTAATATTTCTTTATGATCTAAATAAATCGATATTTATTCTTTTTAATAGATAAAAAACACAGGCACAGTTGAACCCATCAAGCACTCACAAGGAGCAGCACCATGGGTCTCAGACTTGGCGATATCGCCCCCGATTTCGAACAGAACTCCAGCGCCGGCACCATCCGTTTCCATCAGTGGCTGGGCGATAGTTGGGGCGTGCTGTTTTCCCATCCGGCGGATTTCACGCCAGTGTGCACCACCGAACTGGGTTTCACCGCCAGGCTCAAGGATGAATTCGCGGCGCGCGGCGTCAAGGCTATCGCGCTGTCCGTAGACCCCGTCGAGTCGCACCACAGGTGGATCGAGGACATCAATGAGACCCAGGACACCGTGGTCAATTTTCCGATCCTCGATGACGCCGACCGCAAGGTCTCGGACCTCTACGACCTGATCCATCCCAACGCCAACGACACCCTGACCGTGCGTTCTCTGTTCGTGATCGACCCGAACAAAAAGGTCCGGCTGACGATTACCTACCCGGCGAGCACCGGCCGCAACTTCAATGAAATCCTGCGGGTGATCGACTCGCTGCAACTCACCGACAACTTCAAGGTGGCCACACCGGCCAACTGGCAAGACGGTGATGAGGTGGTGATCGTGCCGTCGCTTAAAGATGAGGATGAAATCAAACAGCGCTTTCCCAAGGGCTATCGAGTGGTTAAGCCTTACTTGCGCCTGACGCCGCAGCCTAATCGATGAGTCATCAATATTTACGGGCTTGCTCGCGAAGGCGTCGGGTCAGACACCACAGGTTTCACAGTTAACAGCATCCACAAAGCAGGGGATTTCAGGCCGTTTCGACGGCCTGTTTTTTTGCCCGGAAGAAGTGAACTCCTATATCTCTCAAATGCATAACCAAATGAATAAATATGATTTATGGATATATAAAACAGCTGTTAAGGTCACTCCATCGAAGCGAGATCGCAAACCGCGAATCGCCAACACCGTGCAAGGAATCGTCTGAATGTTGGTTGTCTCACTCGGTGGCAGTCCCAGTCAGCGCTCTCGATCCGGGGTGCTGCTGGATCGCTCCCAGCGTTGGTTACAGGGGCAGGGCGTGGAAGTGGTGAGTTATCAGGTACGGGACTTCCCGGCCGAGGACTTGCTGCACGCACGCTTCGACAGCCCCAAGGTGATCGACTTGTTGCAACAAATTGAAAACGCCGATGGCCTGCTGATCGCCACACCGGTTTACAAGGCATCGTTTTCCGGAGCACTGAAGGTCGTGCTGGATTTGCTGCCTGAACGCGCCTTGAGCCACAAGGTGGTTCTGCCGATGGCCACTGGCGGAAGCATCGCCCACATGCTGGCGGTGGATTACGCGCTCAAGCCAGTGCTGTCGGCATTGAAGGCCCAGGAAATGCTGCAAGGCATTTTCGCCGTCGACAGCCAGATCGCCTACGGCGAAGGCAGCGCCCAGGCGCAGTTGGCGCCGGAGCTGGAACAACGACTGAATGAATCGCTTGAGCTGTTTTTCAGCGCCATGGCGCGACGGCCCAAGCCGCTCGATCCGAACCTGTTGAATGATCGTTTGTTGAGTGCTCGCTGGAGCATTTAAGCCTCACCGAAAAATTGAAGTACTGGCCTTACTCGCCCGCCAACGGGCAAGCAGGTGCAGCCAAAACCCAACTGCAAAAAGGAGAGCGCCATGCGCCCTGTCATTTTGCGTCGTGGTCTGGTCGCTCTGTTTGCTGCGGCTGTCACCTTCGGCGCCATTACTCAAGCTCAGGCCGAGACTTTACGAATCGGCTATCAGAAATACGGCACCCTGGTGCTGCTCAAAGCCAAAGGCACCCTGGAAAAACGCCTCGCCGCCCAAGGCGTGGACGTGCAATGGACGGAATTCCCCGGTGGCCCGCAACTGCTTGAAGGCTTGAACGTCGGCTCCATCGACTTCGGCGTCACCGGTGAGACGCCGCCCGTGTTCGCTCAAGCGGCCGGCGCCGATTTGCTCTATGTCGCCTATGAACCGCCAGCGCCGCACAGTGAGGCGATCCTGGTGCCGAAGGACTCGGCAATCAAATCGGTGGCAGAGCTCAAGGGCAAGAAAGTCGTCCTCAACAAAGGCTCCAACGTGCATTACCTGCTGGTGCGTGCGCTGGAAGACGCCGGCCTCAAATACACCGACATCCAGACCGTATTCCTGCCGCCGGCCGATGCCCGCGCCGCGTTCGAGCGTGGCAGTGTCGATGCCTGGGTGATCTGGGACCCCTACCAGGCCGCCGCCGAACAACAGTTGCAAGCGCGCACCCTGCGCGATGGCCAGGGCATCGTCGACAACCATCAGTTCTACCTGGCGACCAAACCTTATGCGCAGAAAAATCCCGAGGTGATCAAGACCCTGGTGGAAGAAGTGCGCGCGGTGGGCGAGTGGTCCAAGGCTAACCCGCAAGAGGTGACCCAACAGGTTTCACCGCTGCTCGGCCTGCCAGCCGACATCACCCTGACCTCGGTGAAACGCCAGGGCTATGGCGCGTTGTTCCTGACTCCGGAAGTGGTCGCGGCGCAGCAGAAAATTGCCGACAGCTTCTACCAGCTCAAGCTGATTCCCAAGCCGCTGAGCATCAAAGACGTGATCTGGACGCCGTCGGCCGCCGTTGCCAAAGCCCAATAAATCGATTCCCCAAGGAGACCACTCCATGAGCCTCAATATTTTCTGGTTCCTGCCTACCCACGGCGACGGCCATTACCTTGGCACCGCCGAAGGCGCCCGCGCCGTTGATCACGGTTACCTGCAACAAGTCGCGCAAGCCGCTGACCGCCTGGGTTTTGGCGGGGTACTGATTCCGACCGGACGCTCCTGCGAAGACTCTTGGTTGGTGGCGGCATCGCTGATTCCTGTGACCCAGCGTTTGAAGTTCCTTGTCGCCCTGCGCCCTGGGATCATTTCCCCGACGGTAGCGGCGCGTCAGGCCGCGACCCTTGATCGACTGTCTGGCGGGCGGGCGTTGTTCAACCTGGTGACGGGCGGTGATCCGGAAGAGTTGGCGGGCGATGGTCTGTTCCTTAGCCACGAAGAGCGCTACCAGGCCTCTGTGGAGTTCACCCGCATCTGGCGCCGCGTGCTGGAAGGCGAAACCGTCGATTACGACGGCCAGCATATCAGCGTGAAGGGCGCGAAGTTGCTCTATCCGCCGATCCAGCAGCCGCGTCCGCCGCTGTATTTCGGCGGCTCCTCGGAAGCCGCGCAAGACCTGGCCGCCGAGCAGGTGGAAATGGTTCTGACCTGGGGCGAGCCACCGGCCGCCGTCGCGGAAAAAATCGAACAGGTCCGAGCCAAGGCCGCCAAGCTCGGACGCACCGTGCGCTTCGGCATTCGTCTGCATGTAATCGTGCGCGAAACCAACGATGAAGCCTGGAAAGCCGCGGATCGGCTGATCTCCCATCTCGACAACGAGACCATCGCTCGTGCCCAGGCTTCGCTGGCGCGTTTCGATTCGGTCGGTCAGCAACGCATGGCCGCATTGCACGGCGGCAATCGCGACAACCTGGAGGTCAGCCCTAACCTGTGGGCCGGCGTTGGTCTGGTGCGCGGCGGTGCCGGTACGGCGCTGGTGGGCGATGGTCCGACCGTGGCCGCCCGCGTGAAGGAGTACGCGGACTTGGGCATCGATACCTTCATCTTCTCCGGTTATCCACACCTGGAAGAGTCGTACCGGGTGGCCGAGTTGCTGTTCCCGCACCTCGATGTCGAGCGTCCTGAACTGCCGAAGAGCGCCGGTTACGTCAGCCCGTTTGGCGAGATGGTCGCCAACGACATTCTTCCCAAAGCCGCGTCCCAGAGCTGAGGCGCGGTCATGAAGAAAATCATCCACAGCCTGGCGCCCTGGGCGTTGCCGGTGTTGCTGCTGGCGGTATGGCAGTTGAGTGTATCGGCGGGTTGGTTGTCGACACGGATCCTGCCGGCACCCATCGCCGTCATCGAGGCCGGTGTAAGTCTGGTGCGCAGTGGCGAAATCTGGACACACCTGGCGATCAGTGGCTGGCGTGCCGCGCTGGGCTTCACCATCGGTGGTGGTATCGGCCTGACGCTCGGCTTCATCACCGGCCTGTCGAAGTGGGGCGAACGCCTGCTCGACAGTTCGGTGCAGATGATCCGCAATGTGCCGCACCTGGCGCTGATTCCACTGGTGATCCTGTGGTTCGGCATCGACGAGTCGGCGAAGATTTTCCTGGTGGCGCTGGGCACGTTGTTCCCGATCTACCTCAACACCTATCACGGCATCCGCAACGTCGACCCGGCGTTGGTGGAGATGGCGCGTAGCTATGGCCTGAGCGGTTTCAGCCTGTTCTGGCAGGTGATTCTGCCGGGGGCGCTGCCTTCGATTCTGGTTGGCGTGCGCTTCGCCCTGGGTTTCATGTGGCTGACGTTGATTGTGGCGGAAACCATTTCCGCGAGCTCCGGCATCGGCTATCTGGCCATGAACGCCCGGGAGTTCTTGCAGACCGACGTGGTGGTGCTGGCGATTTTGCTGTACGCGGTGCTCGGCAAACTGGCCGACCTCGCGGCCCGTGGACTGGAACGTGTCTGGCTGCGTTGGCACCCGGCCTATCAGGTTGCCAAGGGAGGTGCGGCATGATTGCGGAGCAACCTCCACGCCTGCTGCGCGGCATTCCGCTGGCGGTGCGCAAGCTGCAAAAAACCTTCGGCACGCGGCAGGTGCTGCGCGAGATCGACCTGCACATTCCGGCGGGCCAGTTTGTTGCCGTGGTCGGTCGCAGTGGCTGCGGCAAAAGTACCTTGCTGCGCTTGCTCGCCGGTCTTGATCAACCAACCGGCGGTGAGTTGCTCGCCGGTGCCGCGCCATTGAGCGACGCGCGGGAGGACACGCGGCTGATGTTCCAGGAAGCGCGCTTGCTGCCCTGGAAAAAGATCATCGACAACGTCGGTCTGGGCCTCAAGGGCAACTGGCGGCCGCAAGCGCTTGCAGCTTTGGAAGCGGTGGGCCTGGCCGATCGCGCCCACGAGTGGCCGGCAGCGCTGTCCGGTGGACAGAAACAACGCGTGGCGTTGGCCCGTGCGTTGATTCATCAGCCGCGCCTGCTGCTGCTCGACGAGCCCTTGGGTGCGCTGGATGCCCTGACCCGAATTGAAATGCAGCAACTGATCGAACGGCTCTGGCAGCAGCACGGTTTCACGGTATTGCTGGTGACCCATGACGTCAGTGAAGCCGTGGCGATTGCCGATCGGGTGATCCTGATCGAAGACGGCGAAGTCGGCCTCGACCTGCATGTGGAACTGCCGCGCCCTCGGGTTCGTGGCTCCCATCGGCTGGCGGCACTGGAAACCGAAGTCCTCAATCGCGTGCTGGCGCTGCCCGGCCAACCGCCGGAACCGGAACCTGTTTCACCCTTGCCTACGCAATTGCGCTGGGCTCAATAACTCAAGTCTTACCCAACGACAGGAATCAACATCATGACTATCAAGGCCATCAACGTTCGCAACCAGTTCAAAGGCTCCATCAAGGAAATCGTCCTCGGCGACGTGCTTTCGGAAATCGACGTGCAGACCGCGTCCGGCATTGTCACTTCGGTGATCACCACACGTTCGGTGAAAGAGCTGGAACTGGCGGTCGGCAGTGAAGTGATCGCGTTTGTGAAATCCACCGAGGTGTCGATCGCCAAGTTGTAAGCCACATGCGTAAACAACAACCCCGAAGGGTTTGAGCCCTTCGGGGTTTTTCATGTGTGTTTGTCTTGAGCTGAGCGGTGCGGCCATCGCGAGCAAGCTCGCTCCCACAGGATTATTTGTCGTTCACAGAATCTGAATTCACTGAAGATCCTTGTGGGAGCGAGCTTGCTCGCGATGAGGTCAGTGAGCGCACTAGAGGTTCCGCTTGGGCAGATACGGTGGCAAATACAACCCCACATAAGCATCAAACACCCGCATCCCTTCCTCGGCCATGCGCGGCGTAATCTGCCCGTGCTGCTGCACCGAGCGCGCATACACCCGGTCGCCCAGCTCCATGGCCAGGGCGAACACATCGACATCACTCGGCAAGGTCGGCAGCTCGAAGTGATGGTCGAACAGCTTGTGCATCAGGTCGCCCAGTTCGATGTCGTGCTGGCGGTCGGCCTGGGTGACTTCGGTCAGGCCGTGCTGGGCCAGAATGAGTTGGCGGGCGGCGGCGTCCTCTGCATAGATGTCGAGCATGCGTTGTTCCACCAGTCGCGATAGATCGCGCCAGCCATTCAAGGCGTGGTGGTCAATAGGGGCTTGCAGGCAGGCGCGGAAGGCCGCATGGACGTCTGCGGTCAAGGCTTCGAGCAGCGCCGGCACGCTGGCGAAGAAGTGGTAGACCGAGGAGGGCGGTATCTCCGCGCGCTCGGCGACGCTGTAGATCGACAGGCTGGCCACGCCCTCGGCAGCCAGCAGCGTGCGAGCCGCATCGAGTATCGAGTCGATCCGGGCCTGGCTGCGTGCGCGGGGTTTGCGGGGGGTGGCTACGCGTGTCATTGGAGTCTCCTGCGGGGCTGCGGGCATTGTACGAGCAGGCAACTCGGTCCGGCTGAATAAAACACATAAAAAACGCCGCCGGCCTTATCAGCCGGCGGCGTTCCTTTTTTACTGCAACCGCTTACACGGTATGCAGGTACCAGTTGTACTCGAGGTCGGAGATGGAGTGTTCGAACTCCTCCAGCTCGCTCTCTTTACAGGCCACGAAGATATCGATGTATTTCGGATCGATGTACTTGGCCATGACTTCGCTGTCGTCCAGCTCGCGCAGTGCATCGCGCAGGTTGTTCGGCAGGCTCTGCTCGTTCTGCTCGTAGCTGTTGCCTTCGACCGGGGCGCCAGGCTCGATTTTGTTGGTCAGGCCGTGGTGCACGCCTGCCAGGACCGAAGCCATCAGCAGGTACGGGTTGGCATCGGCGCCGGCTACACGATGTTCGATGCGCACGGCGTCGGCGGAGCCGGTCGGTACGCGAATCGCCACGGTGCGGTTATCCAGACCCCAGCACGGTGAGTTCGGCACGTAGAACTGTGCGCCGAAACGACGGTAGGAGTTAACGTTCGGGCAGAGGAAAGCCATCTGCGCCGGTAGGGTCTCGAGCACACCGCCGATCGCGTGACGCAGTGCGGCGTTCTGCTCGGGATCCTCACTGGCAAAAATGTTCTTGCCGTCTTTGTCGAGAATCGAGATGTGGACGTGCAAACCATTACCCGCCTGGCCTGGATAAGGCTTGGCCATGAAGGTGGTGTCCATTTCATGGTCGTAGGCGATGTTCTTGATCAGGCGCTTGAGCAGGACCGCGTAGTCGCAGGCCTTGATCGGGTCGGCCACGTGGTGCAGGTTGACTTCGAACTGCGCCGGGGCACTTTCCTTGACGATGGCGTCGGCCGGAATGCCTTGCTCTTTGGCACCTTCCAGAATGTCCTGGAGGCAGTCGACGTATTCGTCGAGGTCGTCGATCAGGTAGACCTGAGTCGAGTGCGGACGTTTGCCGGAAACCGGCGAGCGCGGCGGTTGCGGACGACCGTTCACGTTCTCCTGGTCGATCAGGTAGAACTCCAGTTCGAACGCGGCGCAGATGGTCAGGCCCATTTCGTCGAACTTGCGCACCACATTGGCCAGCACTTCACGCGGGTCGGCGAAGAATGGTTCGCCTTCGAGTTCGTGCATGGTCATCAACAGTTGCGCGGTCGGGCGCTTCTGCCATGGCTCGTTGCATAGGGTATCGGGGATTGGATAGCAGATTCGGTCAGCATCGCCGATGTCCAGGCCCAAGCCGGTGCTTTCCACCGTCGAGCCATTGATATCCAGAGCAAATAGAGAGGCCGGCAGGTTGATGCCTTTCTCGTAAACCTTGTGGAGGCTGGTGCGTTCGATGCGCTTGCCGCGCACCACACCATTCATATCCGCAATCAGAAGGTCAACGTACAGAACCTCAGGATGTTCCTTAAGGAACGCGTTCGCTTCGTTAAGCTGAACGGCACGCGGGGGTACCGACATGATGCAACACCTTTGTTGTTAAAAATATCAATCATTGATCTTTTCAGATTCCAGTCAACCCGAACGGCATGCCGAAGTCAAGCGAGGCCTTTTTTGCCCTAAAAAAGCGCCCGTGTGGCTTTTTTGAGGCGCTTTGGGGCGTTTTTATGCCCTTGGCCTCTATGGCGCCCGCAGGCTTGAGCGGGCCGTGTTGTATTTTTTACGGGGGTGTTGTGTAAAAAAATGAACAAGGCTAAGCTCGAATCAAACCCATAACAGCAATAATACCGGGGTGCTTCATGTCTCGCCTGCCGATAATCGGCGTCACCGACTGCTCAAGACAGGTCGGTCGGCATGCTTATCACATCAGTGATGACATGTCCGTCCGTTCCGTGGCCCCGGCGGTTCTGGTGATCCTCCCATCCGTGACGGTTCAACCGTCCCCGTCCGATATTCTGGACGGTCGCGATGGCACCCCCATTACGGTTACTCCATTCAATATAGAACCGATTCACAATAGCGGCCTGACCATTGTTCAGGGCACCGCTCGCGATTCTGCACGCCCGGCCTCTGCAGCCGTGTTGCCAGGCACGATAATCTGCCGCGCAAACGCTCTACAACGCGACGCCGATGCGTCAAACAACGCCTGACCTCAAAAGGGTCAGACAACTCAAGCCTAGAGGCATTTATGAGTAACAACCTCGACCAGCTCACCGATTGGTTGAAAAACCACAAGATCACAGAAGTCGAATGCATGATCGCCGACTTGACCGGTATTACCCGGGGCAAGATTTCGCCGACCAACAAATTCATCGCCGAAAAAGGCATGCGCCTGCCAGAAAGCGTTCTGTTGCAGACAGTGACCGGCGATTACGTCGAAGACGACATCTATTACGAACTGCTCGACCCGGCGGACATCGACATGATCTGCCGCCCCGACCAGAGCGCGGTGTACCTGGTGCCGTGGGCCATTGAGCCGACCGCCATCGTCATCCACGATACCTACGACAAGCAAGGCAACCCGATCGAACTGTCGCCGCGCAACGTGCTCAAGAAAGTCCTGAAACTCTATACCGACAAAGGCTGGCAGCCGATCGTGGCGCCGGAAATGGAGTTTTACCTGACCAAGCGCAGTGACGACCCGGACTACCCGCTGCAACCGCCAATCGGCCGCTCCGGCCGCCCGGAAACCGGTCGCCAGTCGTTCTCCATTGAAGCAGCGAACGAATTCGATCCGTTGTTCGAAGACGTCTACGACTGGTGCGAATTGCAGGACCTGGACCTCGATACGCTGATCCACGAGGACGGCACGGCGCAGATGGAAATCAACTTCCGTCACGGCGATGCCCTGTCCCTGGCCGACCAGATCCTGGTGTTCAAGCGCACCATGCGCGAAGCCGCGCTCAAGCACGATGTGGCCGCGACCTTCATGGCCAAGCCGATGACCGGCGAGCCGGGCAGTGCAATGCACTTGCACCAGAGCGTCATCGACATCGAGACCGGCAAGAACATCTTCTCCAATGAAGACGGGACCATGAGCCAGTTGTTCCTGCACCACATCGGTGGTCTGCAGAAACTCATTCCCGAACTCTTGCCGCTGTTCGCACCCAACGTCAACTCGTTCCGTCGCTTCCTGCCGGATACCTCGGCGCCGGTGAACGTGGAGTGGGGCGAAGAGAACCGCACCGTGGGCCTGCGGGTGCCGGATGCGGGGCCGCAAAACCGTCGGGTGGAAAACCGTCTGCCGGGCGCCGATGCCAACCCGTACCTGGCGATTGCCGCGAGCTTGCTCTGCGGTTACATCGGCATGGTCGAAGGCCTGAACCCGAGTGCGCCGGTAGTGGGGCGCGGCTATGAACGCCGCAACCTGCGTCTGCCGCTGACCATCGAAGACGCGCTGGAACGCATGGAAAACAGCGCGACCATCGAGCGTTACCTGGGCAAAAATTTCATCACTGGCTACGTTGCAGTCAAGCGGGCCGAGCATGAAAACTTCAAGCGCGTGATCAGTTCGTGGGAAAGGGAATTCCTGCTCTTTGCCGTCTGATACGCCGGGCGCCGCCGCTGTCTGGCGGCTCCTTCACGTGATTTTTTTAGGAGATTCGTATGACCAGCAACAATCCGCAAACCCGTGAATGGCAAACCCTGAGCAATGATCACCACCTGGCTCCGTTCAGCGATTTCAAGCAGCTGAAAGAGAAAGGCCCGCGGATCATCACCAACGCCAAGGGCGTTTACCTCTGGGACAGCGAAGGTAACAAGATCCTCGATGGCATGGCCGGCCTGTGGTGTGTCGCAATTGGTTATGGTCGCGATGAACTGGCCGATGCCGCCAGTAAACAGATGCGCGAACTGCCTTACTACAACCTGTTCTTCCAGACTGCGCATCCGCCGGTACTGGAACTGGCCAAGGCTATCGCCGACATTGCGCCTGAAGGCATGAACCACGTGTTCTTCACCGGTTCCGGCTCCGAAGGCAACGACACCATGCTGCGTATGGTTCGTCACTACTGGGCGATCAAGGGTCAGCCGAACAAGAAAGTCATCATCAGCCGCAAGAACGGCTATCACGGTTCCACCGTGGCCGGCGCGAGCCTGGGCGGTATGACGTACATGCACGAACAGGGCGACTTGCCGATCCCGGGCATCGTTCACATTGCCCAGCCGTACTGGTTCGCCGAAGGCGGCGAAATGACTCCGGAAGAGTTCGGTGTGTGGGCGGCCAATCAGCTGGAAGAAAAGATTCTGGAAGTCGGCGTCGACAACGTCGGTGCCTTTATTGCCGAGCCGATCCAGGGTGCCGGTGGCGTGATCATTCCGCCAGAGACCTACTGGCCGCGCATCAAGGAAATCCTCGCCAAGTACGACATTCTGTTCGTGGCTGACGAAGTGATTTGCGGTTTCGGTCGTACCGGCGAGTGGTTCGGCAGCGATTTCTACGACCTCAAGCCAGACATGATGACCATCGCCAAGGGTCTGACCTCGGGCTACATCCCGATGGGTGGTCTGATTGTGCGTGACGAAGTGGTGGACGTGCTCAATGAGGGCGGCGACTTCAACCACGGTTTCACCTATTCCGGGCACCCGGTGGCGGCGGCTGTGGGGCTGGAAAACATCCGCATCCTGCGCGACGAAAAAATTGTCGAGCGCGTGAAGTCCGAAACGGCACCGTATTTGCAAAAGCGTCTGCGGGAACTGAACGATCACCCGTTGGTGGGTGAAGTTCGTGGGGTGGGTCTGTTGGGGGCCATCGAACTGGTCCAGGACAAGGCCACACGCAAGCGTTTCGAAGGCAAGGGCGTCGGCATGATCTGCCGTCAGTTCTGCTTCGATAACGGCCTGATCATGCGCGCCGTCGGCGACACCATGATCATCGCTCCGCCACTGGTGATTACACCGGCGGAAATCGATGAATTGGTGACCAAGGCTCGCAAGTGTCTTGACCTGACCCTGAGTGCATTGCAGGGCTAAGTGCTAGGCTCTGAGCGGAGGTCCAAAGTTCTACATATGAAGTAGGAACTTTCGCTCAGAACTGTCAGAAAGCGTGGCCGTTTCCTTGAAAGACCGATGTGGATCTTGCCAGACTAGCCGCGGTTCCAGTTGCCCGGGTTCGGTCGCTGAACAAGTGGTTCAAAAAAGAAAAATTTGGAGCATTACGCATGAAGGCACTAGGTAAAAAGCTCGCTGGCAAGACTCTGCTTGCCATGTCTGTAATGGGTTTGATGGCCGGCGCGGTTCACGCCGATGACAAAGTACTGCACGTGTACAACTGGTCCGACTACATCGCACCTGACACCGTCAAGAAGTTTGAAGACGAGTCGGGCATCAAGGTTGTCTATGACGTCTTCGACAGCAACGAAACCCTTGAAGCCAAGTTGCTGGCAGGCAAGTCCGGTTACGACATCGTTGTACCGTCGAACAACTTCCTGGCCAAGCAGATCAAGGCTGGCGTCTACCAGAAGCTGGACAAGTCCAAACTGCCTAACTGGAAGAACCTGAATACCGACCTGCTCAAGGCCGTTTCCGTGAGCGACCCGGGTAACGAGCACGCCTTCCCGTACATGTGGGGTTCGATCGGTATCGGCTTCAACCCCGAGAAGGTCAAGGCTGCACTGGGTGCCGACGCGCCGACCAACTCCTGGGACCTGCTGTTCAAACCTGAAAACGCCGCGAAGTTGAAGTCGTGCGGTATCAGTTTCCTCGATTCGCCAACCGAGATGATTCCGGTGGCGTTGCACTACCTGGGCTATCCAACCGACAGCCAGGACAAGAAACAACTGGCCGAAGCCGAAGCGCTGTTCCTGAAAATTCGTCCTTCGGTAGGTTACTTCCACTCGTCCAAGTACATCTCCGACCTGGCCAACGGCAACATCTGCGTGGCCGTGGGTTACTCGGGTGACATTTACCAGGCCAAGTCCCGCGCGGAAGAAGCCGGTGGCAAGGTGAAAGTCAGCTACAACATTCCCAAAGAAGGTGCCGGCAGCTTCTACGACATGGTCGCTATCCCTAAAGATGCCGAAAACGTCGAAGGCGCCTACAAGTTCATGACCTTCCTGCAGAAGCCGGAAATCATGGCTGAAATCACCAACGCCGTGCGTTTCCCGAACGGTAACGCGGCTGCAACTGCGTTGGTCGATAAAGACATCACCAGTGACCCGGGCGTTTACCCGCCAGCGGACGTGCTGGCCAAGCTGTACGCGATTGCCGACTTGCCGGCCGCGACCCAGCGAATCATGACCCGCAGCTGGACCAAGATCAAATCCGGTAAATAAGCCGGTTTGATGCGACAACCTGTTGTCGTCACCCGCGCGGTGGCGGCAGCAGGTGTAATTAAATGACAGAAAGTTTTGCTGGAACGGTTTTTCGAGGGTAAGTTGCGCGCCGGTTTTGTTGCCGGGCAACCACGGTTGTCATGTAGCGCGGGGCAACTTGGGCCCAACTAATTTCAGAGGACCTCCACTTGCCTATTTTTTCTATGTTGCGCAATGCCATGCTGGTGGGTGCCGGGTTGACAGTTGCTGTCAGTGTCCAGGCCGCCGGTACCGTGCATATTTATAACTGGTCCGACTATATCGGCGAGACCACCCTGGCCGATTTCCAGAAAGAGACCGGTATCAAGCCGGTTTATGACGTCTTCGATTCCAACGAAACCCTGGAAGGTAAATTGCTGGCCGGGCGTACCGGCTACGACGTGGTCGTGCCGTCGAACCACTTCCTGGGCAAGCAGATCAAGGCCGGGGCATTCCAGAAGCTCGACAAGTCGCAGCTGCCGAACTATTCGAACCTCGATCCGGTGCTGCTCAAGCGCCTGGAACAGAACGATCCGGGCAACCTGTACGCCGTGCCGTACCTGTGGGGCACCAACGGCATCGGTTACAACGTCGACAAGGTCAAGGCTGTGCTGGGCATCGATACGATTGATTCGTGGGGCGTGCTGTTCGAGCCGCAGAACATCAAGAAACTGCAAAGCTGTGGCGTCGCATTCCTTGACTCCGCCGATGAAATGATGCCGACAGTGCTCAATTACATGGGCCTGAACGCTAACAGCACTGATCCCAAGGACTACGAAAAGGCCACCGCCAAGTTGCTTGCAGTGCGGCCTTACGTAACCTACTTCCATTCCTCCAAGTACATCGCGGATCTGGCCAACGGCGATATCTGCGTGGCGATCGGTTTCTCCGGCGACATCTTCCAGGCCAAGAACCGCGCCGAAGAAGCCAAGAAAGGCGTGAACATCGCCTACTCGATTCCGAAAGAGGGTGGTGCGCTCTGGTTCGACATGCTGGCGATTCCGAAGGACTCGGCCAACGTCAAGCAGGCCCACGTCTTCATCAACTATTTGCTCAAGCCTGAGGTGATTGCCCAGGTCAGCGATTACGTCGGCTATGCCAACCCTAACCCGGGGTCGGACAAACTGATGGAACAGTCCATTCGCACTGACGAAGCGGTTTATCCACCGCAAGAGGTGCTCGACAAGACCTACGTGTCGGTCGAGTTACCGCCGAATATTCAACGTTTGATGACCCGCAGCTGGACCAAGGTCAAGTCGGGTAAATAGTTTCAAGGCTCAAACTATCCAAGGTTGGCTCACCTTGAGCGAACTGCACTCTTTTTTTCGGGAGTTTCGTAAATGGCAGTTGCCTCCGGCGCCTATAAGAAAGCCCTCGAGGGCGACCAGTCACCTAAACAGGTGCTGGTCAAAATCGACCGGGTCACGAAGAAGTTCGACGAGACGATTGCCGTGGACGATGTGTCCCTGGAAATCAAGAAAGGCGAGATTTTCGCCCTGCTCGGCGGTTCGGGATCGGGCAAATCCACTTTGCTGCGCATGCTCGCAGGTTTTGAACGGCCCACGGAGGGGCGCATTTTCCTCGATGGCGTAGACATCACTGATATGCCGCCATACGAGCGGCCGATCAACATGATGTTCCAGTCCTACGCCTTGTTCCCGCACATGACCGTGGCGCAGAACATCGCCTTTGGCCTCAAGCAGGACAAACTGCCGGCGTCAGAGATCGACGCCCGTGTGGCCGACATGCTCAAGCTGGTACAGATGAGCCAGTACGCCAAGCGCAAACCGCATCAGTTGTCCGGTGGTCAGCGTCAGCGTGTAGCCCTGGCCCGTTCCCTGGCCAAGCGTCCGAAGCTGCTGCTGCTCGACGAACCGATGGGCGCACTGGATAAAA
Organism: Pseudomonas sp. EU05-FHT14B02; assembly: GCF_058791055.1. Lineage (NCBI taxonomy): Bacteria > Pseudomonadati > Pseudomonadota > Gammaproteobacteria > Pseudomonadales > Pseudomonadaceae > Pseudomonas > Pseudomonas sp. EU05-FHT14B02. The sequence continues at coordinate 14,911 of NZ_JBYTDD010000020.1, forward strand.
AACTGCGTTCGCAAATGCAGTTGGAGCTGGTGGAGATCATCGAGCGCGTCGGCGTAACCTGCGTGATGGTGACCCACGATCAGGAAGAGGCCATGACCATGGCTGAGCGTATCGCGATCATGCACTTGGGCTGGATCGCCCAGATTGGCAGCCCGATCGACATCTACGAAACCCCGACCAGTCGCCTGGTCTGCGAATTTATCGGTAACGTGAACATCTTCGAAGGCGAAGTGATCGACGACGCCGAAGGTCACGCGATCATTACCTGCAAAGACCTGGATCGTCAGATCTACGTGGGCCACGGCATCAGCACTTCGGTGCAGGACAAGTCGGTCACCTACGCGATCCGTCCGGAAAAACTGCTGGTCACCGCCGACATGCCGACCTGCCAGTACAACTGGTCCAGCGGCAAGGTGCACGATATCGCCTACCTGGGTGGGCATTCGGTGTTCTACGTCGAATTGCCAAGCGGCAAGCTGGTGCAGTCATTCGTGGCCAACGCCGAGCGTCGCGGGCAGCGTCCGACCTGGGGTGATCAGGTCTACGTGTACTGGGAAGACGACAGCGGCGTGGTGTTGCGCTCATGAACATGCGCAAATTCAAGCGTCGACTCAATCGAATAATTCCCGGTGGCCGTCAGATGGTCATCGGGGTTCCCTTCATCTGGCTGTTCCTGTTCTTCATGCTGCCGTTCTTCATCGTACTGAAGATCAGCTTCGCCGAAGCGGACGTGGCCATTCCGCCATACACCGAGATCTACAGCTACGCCGAGCAGAAGTTGCAGTTGCTGCTTAACCTGGGCAACTACGCGATGCTGGCCGGTGACGAGCTGTACATCGCCGCTTACCTCGGCTCGTTGAAGATGGCGTTTTTCAGCACCATCCTCTGCCTGCTGATCGGCTACCCGATGGCCTACGGCATCTCCGTTGCCCGCAAGGAAGTGCAAACGGTGCTGGTGCTGCTGATCATGATGCCGACCTGGACCGCGATCCTGATCCGCGTTTACGCGTGGATGGGCATCCTCAGCAATAACGGCCTGCTCAACGGGTTCCTGATGAGCATGGGCTGGATCGACGAGCCGCTGCAGATCCTCAACACCAACCTGGCGGTCTACATCGGCGTGGTTTATTCCTACCTGCCGTTCATGATCCTGCCGCTGTACGCCAACCTGGTGAAGCACGACCAGAGCCTGCTGGAAGCTGCGTCGGACCTGGGTTCGAGCACGTTCAACAGCTTCTGGAAAATCACCGTGCCGCTGTCGAAAAACGGCATCATCGCCGGCTGCATGCTGGTGTTCATCCCGGTGGTGGGTGAGTTCGTGATCCCGGAACTGCTCGGTGGTCCGGAAACCCTGATGATCGGTAAAGTGCTCTGGCAAGAGTTCTTCAACAACCGTGACTGGCCGGTGGCGTCTGCCCTGGCGGTAGTGATGCTGGCGATCCTGATTGTGCCGATCATTCTGTTCAACCGCAGTCAGGCCAAGGAAATGGAGGGTAAAGAATGAAGCGCTTCCGTTTCTCCAGCCTGATGCTGGTACTGGGTCTGTTGTTCATCTACCTGCCGATGCTGATCCTGGTGATCTACTCGTTCAACGCCTCGAAACTGGTGACGGTGTGGGGTGGCTGGTCGATCAAGTGGTACGTTGGCCTGCTCGACAACAGCCAACTGATGGGCTCGGTGGTGCGCTCGCTGGAAATTGCCTGCTACACGGCAGTGGCGGCGGTGGCTCTGGGTACATTGGCGGCGTTCGTCCTGACGCGCATTACGCGCTTCAAGGGCCGTACCCTGTTCGGTGGCCTGGTGACTGCACCGCTGGTAATGCCTGAGGTGATCACCGGCCTGTCGCTGTTGCTGCTGTTCGTGGCCATGGCGCAGATGATCGGCTGGCCGCAGGAACGCGGCATCGTCACCATCTGGATCGCCCACACCACGTTCTGCGCGGCTTATGTGGCGGTGGTGGTCTCGGCACGCTTGCGTGAGCTGGACCTGTCCATCGAAGAAGCGGCCATGGACCTCGGTGCACGGCCGTGGAAGGTGTTCTTCCTGATCACCATCCCGATGATCGCACCATCGCTGGCAGCGGGCGGCATGATGTCGTTCGCCCTGTCGCTGGATGACCTGGTGCTGGCGAGTTTCGTGTCCGGCCCGGGCTCCACGACCCTGCCGATGGAAGTGTTCTCGGCGGTACGTCTGGGGGTCAAACCCGAGATCAACGCCGTGGCCAGCCTGATCCTGCTGGCGGTGTCGATCGTGACCTTCATGGTCTGGTTCTTCAGCCGTCGTGCCGAAGAGAGCCGCAAGCGTGCGATCCAGCAAGCGATCGAGGAAGCGGCAGCCGATTCGTGGAAGCAACCGGACGTGCGTCGCACACAGGCACCGGAAGCGGCTTGATCCCGAATTGGGTAGACCACATTTGAGTGGTCTACCCAATTCCAATGTGGGAGCGAGCTTGCTCGCGATAGCGGACTGACATTCAACATCGATGTTGACTGTGATGCCCTCATCGCGAGCAAGCTCGCTCCCACAGGTTCTTCTGCGGTCAGGAAATCCAAGGGGATTTGCGGATGGCCTCGACGAAGTTCATCGGCTTGAACCCCGGCTCCTGATCCACCAGCACATCAGTCTTCACATTGCCGAACGTGGTCTGCGGACGATGGCGCAAGCCGTCGGCAAACGCGCAGATGATGCACTCCTTGAATCCCTCGCCCCGTGGATGCGCATGCACCACCGCTTCGCGCTGCACGCTGGAAAACGCCGCGTAGTCCATGCCCAGTACGTCCATCTCGACGCCAGCGGTTACCAGCGCCACAGTTGGCCGCAAGTGTTGCGGTACGCCCGGTGTGGTGTGCAGCGCAATCGACAGCCAGACCTGTTCGATATCGTCATCACTCAACCCGAAAGGCTTGAGGAATGCCGCTGCGGCGTTGGCCCCATCGACTTCGAAGCGCTCGTTGTCACTGCGATGACCTTCAACCAGTCCCAGGTCATGGAACATTGCCCCGATGTACAGCAACTCCGGGTTGTAGGCCAGTTGCTTGCGCTCACCGCTCAGTGCGCCGAACAGGAATACCCGGCGCGAGTGGTGGTAGAGCAAGTCCGATTCGATGTCGCGGATGTATTCGGTGGTGGCCCTGGCCAATGCACTGTCGGGGATCTTGATGCCGGCGATGGCGGTGCTCATGGAGTTTTCCTCGTCGTGAACGCCTTGGCGGCGCTGAGAGTTTCAGTCTGTTCCGGCCCCGGAAACCGGACAATCGATCCATGGCTGCGATCCCGGCCAATGAGCGTGCATATCGTGCCAACCTCGCTTGTTGGGCGTGGATTGGCTAGGTTGCATGCAGACCCTGTAGGAGCGAGCTTGCTCGCGATGCACGTGAGGGCACCGCGTACATCCAGCCAGCTCCCGTCATCGTTGACGTCCATCGCGAGCAGGCTCGCTCCTACAGGTGAGCGTTGCAATCGGTGCCATGAGAGGCTCTTCGAACCATGAGTAAAACCGTAGCCATCGTGGTGTTCGCCGGCGTTCAGTCGCTGGATGTCACCGGCCCCATGGATGTGTTTTCCGAGGCCAATCGTTTCCTCGCGCCCGAGGATCACTATCGGCTGGAGGTAGTTGGCGTGGAACGCGGGGTGATGGTTTGTTCCAACGGTCTGGCGCTGAACGCCCATCGGCATTTCAGCGAAGCGTTACAGGTCTATGACCTGTTGCTGGTGGCGGGCGGGCCGCAGTTGCCGTTCATGGATTTCGGCATGGCATTCGACGGCTGGTTGCGTGATGCCTGCGTGCGGGCCAAGCGCTTCGGCTCGATCTGCAACGGCGCGTTCATGCTCGCCCGGGCCGGATTGCTGGAGGGGCGCACGGTCACTACGCATTGGCAGGACGCATCGGATCTGGCTGCGCTGTGTCCCTCCTCCCGGGTGGAAGCGGATCGACTGTATGTTGAGGACGGCGAGCTGTTCACCTCGGCCGGGGTCACAGCGGGGATCGATCTGTCGTTGTATCTATTGGGTCGGGATCACGGGCCGGAAGTTGCACTGAGCGTCGCCAAGCGGCTGGTGGTGTTCACCCAGCGTTCGGGCGGGCAGTCGCAATTCAGCCCGTTCCTCACACCTCACGCCGAAGCGGATTCGGCGGTAGCGATGGTGCAGCATTACGTGCTGGCCAACCTGACGGGCGACCTGGCCATCGCCGACCTGGCCAATGCCGCCAACATGAGTGCGCGCAACTTCTCCCGGGTGTTTGCCAGGGAAGCGAAAATCACCCCGGCCGAGTTCGTCGAGCGAGCGAGGGTCGATGCGGCGCGCACGCTGCTGGAAAGCACCCGCGCGCCGCTCAAGACCGTGGCCTATCAATGCGGTTTTCGCGATGCCCAGCACATGCGCAGTGTGTTCAATCGCAGGTTGGGGGTGACGCCGCAGCAGTTCCGGCTGAACTTTGCGGCGATGGTTTGAGCTGAATTTTCAGGCGCCGATCAGGGCCCCATCGCGAGCAAGCTCGCTCCCACAGGTTTCTCTGGTGTTCACATAATTTGTATTCGACACAGATCCTTGTGGGAGCGAGCTTGCTCGCGATGAGGCCATCCCGGCCAGCAAAAATCTATGGTACAGCCCGCGCCGGCAACAGCTTCAACGTACTGCGGGTATTGGCCGTGACCTCTTCATCATTGAGATGCGCCTGGAAGTACATCCCCTCGACGTAGGCCTCGGCCTGATCATCATAGTGGCTGTCGAACAAGACTCCGCTCTGGCCGACCGGGTTGATGGTCAGGCTGTGGGCCGGGTCGGAGAAGTCGATCAGGCGCCGGGTCGAAGGGCCGTAGGTGACGGGCCAGGGTGCCGGTCCGATTTTCGCCGAGAGGTTGTTCGGCACTTCATGACTGCCAGGTGCGGCGAAGGGGCCGACATTGAAGAACAGGTCCAGCGGCTTCTGCTGCCCGAGCGGATGGCCATGGGTCAATGTGTGCGCGCTGCCCCACTGCCATTGCGAGGCGTCTGCGCCGAGGGTGCTCTTGAGGTGCGCGAGGCTGGCTTGCCAGGCGGCCTTCACCGTGTCGGCACGGGTTTCCTTGTCGAGGGTGCTGCGGTTGTCCCACCACGGCGAATCGGCACTGGCGGCCAGGCGGGGGAGCGCGGCGTCGATCACCCGGGTCGAGAGCAGCGTTTCGAAGAAGTCGTTACCCAGTTCATCGCGCATCGTCGCGTCAGTCAGGTTGAACAGGAACTGGTTGAACAGCGTGGCACTGGTCGAGTCGATCGGGTAATCGCCTTTCCACTGGGCCAGTTGCTCCACCAGTTTGAGTTCGGCGGGATCGTTCACCACTTCGCGCAACACCGGCAACAGCGGTGCCAACAGGCGCGGGCCGTAGGCGGTAGTGGTGCCCAGTTGCAGTTTCTGGCTGTTTTCCAGGTCCCATTTGATCGCTTTGTCGCTCAGTTGGCGATTGAGTTGTTGGCCGCGATCGGCAAGGTTGTAGTAGCCGGGAATCTCCATGCCGCTTGGCGACACCGGCTGGAAGTTGGCCGAGACGATGTAACCCCGAGCCGGGTTTTCTTCCTGAGGGTTGGCGCTGAACGGGTAGAAGCCATCCTTGTCCGCCTCGGCGGTGCTGCCATCGAGGATGAACCACGGGCGCACACCTGCCGGACGTTTAGGCAATTGCGCCGCCGCCCACCAGCCGATATCTCCCTTGGCATTGGCCCAGACAACGTTCAGGCCCGGGGCCTGGATTTTTGCCGCGGCACCACGGGCCTTGGCCAGGGTGTCGGCGCGATTGAGCTGGTAGAAACCCTCCAGGATCGGGTTCTGGCTTTCGAGAAATGCCCACCACATGGCAATCGGGGTTTTACCGACGCTGCTGCCCAAGGCATCGTTGACGATCGGGCCGTGGGGCGACTGACGCAACACCAGGGTGACTGGCGCCTGGCCCTTGACTGCGATCTGCTGCTCGCTGGTCGTCATGTCCACCCACTTGCCGCGATACCAGACCTGATTGGGGTTGTCCGGGTTGACCTTCTCGGCGATCAGGTCGAGGTCGTCATTCTGGAACATGGTGATGCTCCAGCCGAAGTCGTGGTTCATGCCCAGCGACGCAAACGGCATCAAGGCCTGATAGTGGCCGTAGAGTTCGAAGCCGGGCGCCGAGAGCTGCGCTTCGTACCACACTGACGGCGCGGAAAAACGGATATGCGGATCACCCGCCAGCAGCGGCTTGCCGCTTTGGGTCCGGCTGCCCGCGACGACCCAGGCGTTGCTGCCCTCGAACTGTGGCAGGCCGTTGTCAGCCAGGGCTTGTTCGCTCAAGCGGGCGAGGGCGTTGAGGTCTTTCCAGTCGGCGCTGCCCAAGGTGGTGTCGGTCCCGTTGAGCACGCCCTTGGGCTGCCAGTCGAGATCGAAGATGTTCAGGTATTGGGGCCCCAGTTGATCGCGCACGAATGTCAGCAAGGGTTCGGTACGAAATGCCGCAGCAAAACTGTAGGCCATGTAGCCGGCGATGCTGATGGTGTCCTGGGCCGTGAACGGGCGTTTTGGAATGCCCAACACATCGAACTCGACGGGTTTGGCATGGCTGTCCTGATACTGGTTGATGCCGTCCAGGTAGGCTTGCATGGCGATGAAGGAGGGCGACTGCTTGTCGAGGTTCGCCAGGTAAGTTTCGGCTCGTTCGCGAATGCGCAGGCTGCGCATCAGTTTGTCGGTGTCGAGCAGCTTCGGCCCGAGCACTTCAGCCAGCTCGCCACGGGCCAGGCGGCGCAGGACTTCCATCTGGAACAGGCGGTCCTGGGCATGCACGTAGCCGAGTGCGCGGTATAGGTCGGTTTCGTTGTCGGCGCGGATGTGCGGGATGCCACGCTCGTCGTAGCGCACGGTGACGGAGCCTTGCAGGTGTTGCAGTTCCACCATGCCCTGGCGTGACGGCTGCTTGCTGTAGAGGTACCAGCCGGCTCCGGAGGCCAGCACGACGATCAACAGAGCGAGAGCGGTCAGGCTGCGTTTCATAAGAGTCCTTGTTGTTATTGTGATTCCTGATGTCACTGTGTAACACGGGGTGCCGATTTGGCGCATCGCCCGTAGGAGGGATTCGTATTACCTCGTCTTTCCCTATTTAGTTGGATCGACAGGCCACGGGCAGTAACACCCCACCGCCAGTGTGTGTGTGGCACTCACCGCACGGCCTTCATCCAGCGCTTGCAGGATCGGCTCGATAAAGCTGTTGCTCGAGTTGCAGGTCAGGCCTTCGCTGTAGGGGCCGAAGTACGCCAGTTTGCCGCTGCGATCCCAGATCGCCACGGCCGGGCTGGCGGGGATCTGTTCGGAGCCGGGCAGGATGTCGATGGTTTTGAGGCTGCTCAAGGTGCTCGGCAATTGGCCGTGGCTACCGGGTTTTTGCACGGCATAGAATTCCACGCCATGGGGTAGGTAGCGCTCGACCAGCTCGGTCAGGTGTTGTTGATTGCCGACATTGCACGGGCAGGCTGGGTCCCAGAAATGCACAAGGCGGATGGCGCCAGGGCCGGCGAGGGATTCGGGAAGGCGTAGCGGATCACCGGAAAACATCGCGGTGTGCTCGCTGAACGCCCGCAGGTAACGCCCCTGAAACCAGTCGTAGGCCGCCCACAATACGCCAGCACACACCACGGCGAGCAGGCTGGCAAACAGGGGGGCGCGAAGGGGCGAGCGCATCGGTTCAATCCTCGAAGGGTGGCTAGCTTGCCATGCTTGCCGCGACAGATGAATATCGCAGGCCTATAAAGTCCGTTTCACGTTCTGGAATCGTCCATGCCGGCTACTTTCGACCCTGATCTTCTACGTGCAAGCCTGCTGCCATTGGCTGCCGGGCAGGCGTTGTCGGCGCAGGCGCAGGCTTACCAGCAATTCTACGGGCTGGATTTTGCCTCGCGTCAGGTGCGCAGCGGCCTTGGGCGATTCGAGGTCGACGGTTATGAGCTGGTCAGCCAGTTCTGGTGGCCCGAGCGAGCCAAAGCGACGCTGTTTGTCATCCACGGTTTCTACGACCACACCGGGCTCTATCGGCATGTGATCGAGTGGGCGCTGGACCAGGGCTTTGCGGTGATTGCCTGCGACTTGCCGGGGCATGGCCTGTCCAGTGGCGAACGGGCGAGCATCAAGGATTTCGCCGAGTATCAGGACGCATTGCAAGGGTTGTTCCGCGAAGCGCAATCCCTCGACTTGCCGCAGCCCTGGCACTTGTGCGGACAGAGCACCGGCGGGGCGATCGTGGTCGATCATGTTTTGAATGCGGGGGCGAGCAGCCCGGCCCAGGGCCAGGTGATTTTGCTGTCGCCGTTGGTGCGGCCACGAGCGTGGGGTTGGTCGCAATTGAGTTACTACCTGCTCAAGCCTTTCGTCAAAGCCATCGCCCGGCGTTTCAGCGAGAACTCCAACGATCCGGCCTTTCTGCCATTTTTGCAGGCCGATCCGTTACAGCCATTGCGCCTGCCGACAGCCTGGGTGGGTGCGTTAGCGCGCTGGATCAAACGCATCGAGGCCGCCCCCATCAGTCCCCGACGGCCGCTGATCGTGCAGGGGCAGGCCGACATGACGGTGGATTGGGAGCACAACCTGGAAGTGTTGCGCGGCAAGTTTGATCGGCCGCAGGTGCTGATGCTGCCCGAGGCACGGCATCATCTGGCGAATGAGACGCTGGTGATGCGGCAGGAGTATTTCGGGTTTTTGACCAGGCGGATCAAGGGTCGCAATCCCTAGTGCCTGTTCCGGCCCCATCGCGAGCTTGCTCGCGATAGCAATCTGTCAGGCGCCGAAAATCACTGGGTCAGGTTCGAATTGCTCTGCCCCACCGCCAACCCCGCCCGAATCGCCGCCAGCGCCGCTTGATAATAAGCCTGGCCTTCCGCCGATTCGGCAAAGGTCGCGAACTCTTCCAGTTCGTTGTCCGACAGGTCGCGATAGACATACAGCAGTGTGTTGTTAAGGTCGCTACCGATCTGCTCCATCAGGCGCTGGCGCTGGCCGTTGAGCATGCCCTGGGCCTGACCGGCACCGAGCAATCCCGGGATCATCGAGCTCAGGCTGTCGGCGGCAACCCCGGCAATCGCCAGGCTGACTTCCGCGCCGGCCTCGCGTGCGGGCAGGGCTTGTGCCAAATGGCCGATGATCAACATGCGGCTGTCGCTGGCCTGCATCTTCGGCAGACCCTTGGCGTTTTTTGCCAGTTGGTCGCGACGGGTCGCCAGCAACTCAGCGGCGACGATTTTCCTGCCCAGGGGCGATTGGAAAAACGTCAGCGCGGGTTTGGGGTCGGCGAGGTTCTTGCGCAATTGCGCTTCGGCGCGCTGGTCCACGGCCTTGGCGGAAAATCGCTGATTGCTGTTGCTGACCAGTGCCTGAAACACCGCCGGAGGCAGGCTGCCCTGGTAGCGTTGCTGAGCAGCCGAGAGGGCATCGCTGAAATGCGCGCGTTGTTCCGGCCAGCCGGCGACCTTGTACAACTGATCGTGGCCGTCTGCCCAGGCGGGCAAAACGCAGAACATCAGCAGGGATAAAAGCAAACGGCGCATAGGGACTCCAGTCAGCAGGCGACTATTCTCCGTGTGGCACCCCTGCTTGTCGAGAATTCGTATCAACCCGCTGCGCGGCTCTGTCGGATTTCCGGGCACAGGAATACTATGCGCGCCATGCAAATATCCTCTGATCACCCGCTGCTGCTACGAATCGTCGACGACCTGGCCGAGCACGGCTGGTCGCAGCAGAATATTTTCCTGCCTCAGGACTTGACCCGAGAGCTGGCGGCCGAGTGTCGCAAACGTGCTGCCGAGGGTCAGCTGGCCCCGGCCGCCGTGGGCCGTGGGCCGTCATCGGAGATCCGCGAAGGGATTCGTGGCGACCATATCCAGTGGATCGACCCCGGCCAGGCCGAGGCGTGCGACAGCTATCTGAGTTTGATGGGCAGCCTGCGCGAGGCGATCAATCGCGGTCTGTTTCTCGGCCTGGAGGATTTTGAAAGCCATTTTGCGATGTACCCGCCCGGCGCCTTCTACCTGAAGCACGTCGACCGCTTTCGCGATGACGACCGGCGCATGGTTTCGGCGGTGGTTTACCTCAATGACGCCTGGCTTCCCGAACACGGCGGCCAGTTGCGCATGTACCTCGACAATGATCGCGTCCACGACGTGCAGCCTACCGGCGGCTGCCTGGTGGTGTTTCTCTCCGGCGAGGTTCCCCACGAAGTCCTGCCCGCGACTCGGGATCGCCTGTCGTTGACCGGCTGGTTCCGTCGGCGCGGCAACGAGCCGTTCTGATCATGCAGAAAATTCTCGTCAGCCGATGCCTGTTGGGCCACCGCGTCCGTTACGACGGCGGGGCCAGCGGGCCGTTCGATCAGCTTCAGCAGTGGCTTGATGAGGGTCGGGTCGTGCCGCTGTGCCCGGAGGTGGCAGGTGGATTGCCAACACCTCGGGCGGCGGCGGAAATTCCAGGCGGGCAGGGCACGCAAGTCCTCGATGGTCAGGCGTTGGTGATCACTACTGAAGGCGAGGACGTCAGTGCGGCGTTTTTGTCGGGGGCGTATCAGGCGCTGGAGCTGGTGCAAAAGCATGGCATCCGCATCGCCGTCCTCAAGGCCAACAGCCCGTCCTGCGGCAATTTGCTGACCTATGACGGGACGTTCAGCGGCCTGAAAGTCAGCGGCGAGGGTGTGACGGCGGCGCTACTCCAGCGTCACGGGGTGCAGGTGTTCAGCGAGCTGGAGTTGCCGCAGGCGGCGCAGGCATTGGCAATGCTCAATTAACGAGCGACACAAGACCCTGTGGGAGATTCTATGGTTGAGGGGAAGCCCCCAACCACTTCTGCTCCAGCACTTGCAGGCGCCCATCATCCTTGATCCGCCGCAATGCGTTTTCCAGGCTGGCATGGAACGCCGGATTACCCTTCTGAAACGGAATCGCCAGGCTCACGGCCGGGTTGGCTTTGGGTTTCTCTTCCGTCAGCGACTGCACCAGCAGAATCGAGCGCGGCTCTTCTTTCTGCGCGATCAATTGCGCATTGGTTTGAATGTAAGGTTCGCTGAAGTCGAAACGATCCTTGAGATCCGGGGTCACTGCTATGTGGTTGATAGCGATGTCGTATTTGCCGCTTTCGACGCCGGTCAGCAGATCGCTGCCGTCGGTGACGACGAAGTCGGCCCGGACATCGAGTTCACCTGCGAGCAGTTGGCCCAACTCGATTTCGAAGCCGGTGAGCTTGTCGTCATCCTTGAAATTAAAAGGGGGGGTGTTGGCTTCAACGGCAATGCGCAATTCGCCCCGGTCGTTGATGTCATCAATCAGTTCGGCATGAGCCAAAGGGCTCAGAAGGGGTAGCAGGCAGATCAGGCCAGGCAGAAAGCGCATGGTCACTCCTTTGAATTTATTATCGCGACCCTCTGATTCAGGCTCGCTTTGCTATGGTTGTCGAGTGCCTTCGACAACGAATGGCCATGAAGTTGTCATGGTCACGCGAATTTTACGGAAAAACTGGAGAAGAGAATGAAAACCTTTATGTCACGTGCTGCTTTGGCTGGCCTGTTGATGGGTGTTTCGGTGCTGGCCAGTGCTGCAACGCCGGCTCCGAAAGGCGCCGAAGTATCCATCGTGTCTCCCAAGGATGGCGCGACGATTCCACAGACGGTCATCGTCAAGTTCGCTGTCGAGAACGTTGCCCTGGCACCGGCGGGCAATACCACCAAGAACACCGGTCATCACCACTTGCTGATCGACGTCGATGAACTGCCAGCCGCCGGTGCGCCGATTCCCAAAGATGCCAACCACCAGCATTTCGGCAACGCGCAGACCCAGGCTGAAGTAACGCTCACGCCGGGCAAACACACCTTGCAGCTTGAACTGGGCGATAGCAACCACATGCCGTTCGATCCACCGATCGTTTCCGAGAAGATCACCGTCAATGTGAAATAAAAAAGGGAGCCCCTTCGGAGGGGCTCCCTTTTTTACAGTTGCAAGCAAGCTTCAAGCTATAAGCTTCAAGTCAAAGCAAGAGCGAACTCAACTTGCCGCTTGAAGCTTGCCGCTTGTAGCTGCTTTTAGAACAACACACGGCTACGGATGGTGCCCTTGACGTGTTGCAGCTTCTCTTGCGCCAGGTCCGAGTACTCTGCGTCGACGTCGATCACCACGTAGCCAACCTTCTCGTTGGTCTGCAGGAACTGACCGGAGATGTTGATGCCGTTTTCGGCGAAGACTTTGTTGATCTCGCTGAGCACGCCCGGAATGTTTTCGTGGATGTGCAGCAAGCGGTGCTTGCCAGGGTGAGCCGGCAGGGCCACTTCCGGGAAGTTCACGGACGATACCGAAGTACCGTTGTCGCTGTACTTGACCAGTTTTTCCGCCACTTCCAGGCCGATGTTGGCTTGGGCTTCAGCGGTGGAACCACCGATGTGCGGGGTCAGGATCACGTTGTCCAGGCCACGCAGCGGGCTTTCGAACTCTTCATCGTTGGAGCGTGGCTCTACCGGGAATACGTCGATGGCCGCGCCGATCAGGTGCTTGTCCTTGATGGCAGCCGCCAGGTGGTCCAGTTCGACCACGGTGCCGCGGGCGGCGTTGATCAGGATGCCGCCTTTCTTGATGGCGCGGATTTCCTTCTCGCCCATCATCCACTGGGTGGCGGCGGTTTCCGGTACGTGCAGCGAAACGATGTCGGACATCGCCAGCAGCTCGTGCAGGTTGCCTACCTGAGTGGCGTTACCCAGTGGCAGCTTGGTGATGGTGTCGTAGAAGTACACCTGCATGCCCAAGCCTTCCGCCAGGACCGACAGTTGAGTACCGATCGAGCCGTAACCGACGATACCCAGCTTCTTGCCGCGGATCTCGAAAGAGTTGGCTGCGCTCTTGATCCAGCCGCCACGGTGGCAGGAAGCGTTCTTCTCAGGGATGCCGCGCAGCAGCAGGATCGCTTCGGCCAGCACCAGCTCCGCTACGGAACGGGTGTTGGAGTACGGTGCGTTGAACACCGCGATGCCGCGTTCGCGGGCCGCGTCCAGGTCGACCTGGTTGGTGCCGATGCAGAAACACCCTACAGCCACGAGCTTCTTCGCGTGATCGAAGATCTCTTCGGTCAGTTGAGTGCGGGAGCGAATGCCGATGAAGTGAGCATCGGCGATCTTTTCCTTGAGCTGGGCTTCCGGCAGAGAACCAGTGAGGTACTCGATGCTGGTGTAGCCCGCCGCCTTGAGGACGTCGACAGCCGATTGGTGGACGCCTTCGAGAAGAAGGAACTTGATCTTGCTCTTATCGAGAGAAGTCTTGCTCATCTGCGTAAACCTGTATCCCGGAGAAAAATGGCAGGAAATGGTCAACAGATGCTGACCCGGACGGCAACTAAACCGTCACCGCAGAACAGCCCTTGGGCACTATCCTGCGGGGTCGTTATGCTAGCATATGCACCCCGCTAAACACTCATTCCTGCGACGTGAAGCGTTCTCAGGATGACCATGAATTGTTCGAGAGTTCTGTCGATGACCAATCCTGCCCTGATTGAAGAGCTGAAGACCCTGGTTGAGCCTGGCAAGGTGCTGACCGATGCCGACTCCCTGAATGCTTACGGAAAGGATTGGACCAAGCATTTCGCCCCGGCCCCGACCGCCATCGTGTTCCCAAAGACCACCGAGCAGGTCCAGGCCATTGTCCTGTGGGCCAACAAACACAAGGTGGCGCTGGTGCCATCCGGCGGTCGTACCGGGCTGTCCGCCGCTGCCGTGGCGGCCAACGGCGAAGTGGTCGTGTCGTTCGACTACATGAACCAGATCCTCGACGTGAACCTCACTGACCGCACGGCCGTTTGCCAGCCGGGCGTGGTCACCGAGCACCTGCAGAACGTGGCCGAAGAAAACGGCCTGTACTACCCGGTGGACTTCGCTTCGGCAGGTTCGAGCCAGATTGGCGGCAATATCGGCACCAATGCCGGCGGGATCAAGGTGATCCGCTACGGCATGACCCGTAACTGGGTTGCCGGCATGAAAGTCGTCACCGGCAAGGGCGACGTGCTGGAACTGAACCGCGACCTGATCAAGAACGCCACCGGCTACGACATGCGTCAGCTGTTCATCGGCGCCGAAGGCACCCTCGGGTTCGTGGTCGAAGCGACCATGCGCCTGGACCGCGCGCCGAAAAACCTCACTGCGATGGTCCTCGGCACCGCCGATTTCGACTCGATCATGCCGGTGCTGCACGCGTTCCAGAGCAAGCTCGACCTGACCGCCTTCGAATTCTTCTCCGACAAAGCCCTGGCCAAAGTCATGGCCCGTGGCGATGTGCCGGCGCCGTTCGAATCCGACTGCCCGTTCTATGCGCTGCTGGAATTCGAAGCGACCACCGAAGAAGTGGCCAACCACGCCCTGGAAACCTTCGAGCACTGCGTCGAGCAGGGCTGGGTACTGGACGGCGTGATGAGCCAGAGCGAAACACAGTTGCAGAACCTGTGGAAGCTGCGCGAATACATCTCCGAAACCATTTCCCACTGGACGCCGTACAAGAACGACATTTCGGTCACCGTATCGAAAGTTCCGGCATTCCTGAAGGAAATCGACGCGATCGTCGGTGAACACTACCCGGACTTCGAAATCGTCTGGTTCGGCCACATCGGCGACGGCAACCTGCACTTGAACATCCTCAAGCCGGATAACCTGAGCAAGGATGAGTTCTTCGCCAAGTGCGCCACCGTCAACAAGTGGGTGTTCGAAACCGTCGAGAAGTACAACGGTTCGATCTCCGCCGAGCACGGCGTGGGCATGACCAAGCGTGACTACCTGACCTACAGCCGCTCGCCGGTCGAGATCGAGTACATGAAAGCGGTCAAGGCGGTGTTCGACCCGAACGGCATCATGAACCCGGGCAAGATTTTCGCTGTTTGATTTTCGAACTTTAAGAGCCAACGAAGCAGGAGTCGGTAATGAGCTATCAGCACCAGTATGTCGACGGTACGCGCATTCACTTCCCGTTGGGGAAAGTGGTGTGCATCGGCCGTAACTACGCCGAACACGCCAAGGAACTGGACAATCCGGTGCCGACCGAGCCACTGTTGTTCATCAAACCCGGCAGTTGCGTTGTGCCGCTGGAAGGTGGTTTCAGCATTCCGACCGAACGCGGTTCGGTGCATTACGAAGCGGAAATCGCGGTATTGATCGGCAAGCCGTTGTCGACCAAGCCGAGCCGCGAAGAAGTGCTCGACGCCATCTCTGGTTTCGCTCCAGCCCTGGACCTGACCCTGCGCGACAAGCAGGCCGAGCTGAAATCCAAGGGCCTGCCTTGGGAAATCGCCAAGTCCTTCGACGGCGCGGCAGTGCTTGCTCCGTTCGTGTCCGGCAGCACGTTTGCCGACCTGACCGACATCGGTATCCGCCTGACCATCAACGGTGAAGTGCGCCAGGACGGCAACAGCAGCGCGATGCTCAACCCGATCGTGCCGATGATCCAACACATGGCCGGCTGCTTCTCGTTGCAGGCCGGGGACGTGATCCTCACCGGCACGCCAGTGGGCGTTGGCCCGCTGAATGTCGGTGACGAGATCGTTCTGGAATTGCCGGGCGCCAGCAGTTTCACCAGCAGCGTTCGCTAGTCCAGGCACCGCCAAACCCTGTGGGAGCGGGCTTGCTCGCGAAGAGGGCGTGACAGTCGACTAAGTGTTGCCTGGCACACCGCTTTCGCGAGCAAGCCCGCTCCCACATTGGTTTTGTGGTGGCCTATAAATGACTCGCCCTGTCATTTCCCGTTTTTTTCACATCCTGTCTGGATAATTTCAGGGCTTTCGGCCTCTGAGCCGGCCCCAAACTGTGCTATTACCCCTAGCCTGAATTTCTGGAACGCATTCCCCGATGGCCACTTCTCCGCTTTCCACGCTTGAACCTGTCCGCCGCTCGCGCTTCGCCCTGCGTTGGCACACCTGGCTGCTGCTGGTGGCTGTTGTCGCCTATGGCGTTGCATTCGCCATGCACTGGGATTCGCGGGGCGTGCTCTGGGTGAAGGAACAATTCAAGAGCCCGGCCGAGCGTCAAGCGAGCATCTGGCTGCCGGACTATCGTGCGGTGATCGATGCCAAGCCGTTGCCGGGCATGGAGAAGGATGAAGCATCGGACATGGTCTACGACCCTCAGACCAAGACTCTGTTTTCGGTCATGGGCAAGAACCCGTTCCTGGTCGAATTGAACCTGCAGGGCGATGTGCTGCGCAAAATGCCGCTGGTGGGCTGGAGCAACCCTGAGGGCGTCACCGTGCTGGGCGACGGCCGGCTGGCCATTGTCGATGAGCGCGAGCATCTGATCTCTATCGTCAAGGTCGATGCCGATACCCGCGAATTGAATATGGCCGATTTCCCGAAATACGACCTCGGGCCTTCCAGCGACCAGAACAAGGCGTTCGAGGGTGTCACCTGGGACCCGAGCAATCAGCAACTGCTGCTGGGCGAAGAGCGCCCGCCGGCATTGTTTGCCTGGAAAGGTGACGGTAAGGTCCTGACCGGCGACAAGCTGAAGCTGGCCAGCCATGCGCTGGACATGCGCAACCTGTCTGCCTTGGCCGTCGACCCGCGGACTGGCCACATGCTGGTGTTGTCCGCCGACTCGCACCTGTTGCTGGAGCTGGACAAGAAGGGTGAGCAGGTCAGTTTCATCACGCTGCTGCGTGGCTTCAATGGCCTGAAAAATACCATTCCCCGTGCCGAAGGCGTGACCATGGATGAAGCGGGCACGCTGTACATGGTGAGTGAGCCGAACCTGTTTTATCGCTTCGAAAAACAGAAGTAACAAACGCCTGCGCTGATTGCCTGTACGTAAAAGGCCAGCGGCCATTAAGCTTCAGTTCAGACGGGCGTGATATTTCATCCGCCTGTTTTGACCCCGAGCCCACCCGAATGCGTCGATTTGCCCGCCCCAAATCCCTGATCCTGATCCTGTCGGTGATCTTGCTGATCGCATTGATCGCGATCGCCCAGTACATGCGCCTGTTCGAGCGTACCTGGTTCAATCTGCATACGCTGTGGCAGCCGGTGAGTTCCCGGTCCATGGGCCTGGACCAATACCAGGTCGTGACCGAGGCGCAGGTGATCGATGGCCTGGCCGACAACGTTTCAGCGCTGACTTACGACCCGGTACGCAAAAGCCTGTTCACCGTCACCAACAAACGAAGCGAGCTGATCGAGTTGTCCCTCGACGGCAGGATCTTGCGTCGTGTGGCGCTGGTCGGTTTCGGCGATCCGGAGGCGGTGGAGTTCATCAGCGAAGACATCTACGTGGTCACTGACGAAAGTCAGCAGCGGCTGATCAAGATTCGTCTGGAGCAGGACACCACCTTCGTTGATGCGGCAGATGCCGAGCAGATGACCATTGGCGTTCACATGGGCGGCAACAAGGGCTTCGAGGGCCTGGCTTACGATTCAGTGGGCAAGCGCCTGTTCGTCGCCAAGGAGCGCAACCCGATGCTGATCTACGAGGTGCACGGTTTTCCGCGCTTCAATCCTGAAGAATCCTACTCGGTGCACGTGATAAACGACCCCAAGCGTGATGCCGGGATGTTCGTGCGGGATCTGTCGAGCCTGCAATACGATGAGCGCAGCGGGCATTTGCTGGCGCTGTCGGATGAGTCGCGATTGATTCTGGAGCTGGATGTGGATGGGCGGCCGCTGAGCACTATGTCATTGAGCAAGGGACGCCATGGCCTGCAAAAAACCGTGCCGCAAGCGGAGGGGATCGCCGTGGACGACGACGGTACGCTGTATATCGTCAGCGAGCCGAACCTGTTCTACGTGTTCAAGAAACCCACGCAACTCTAATCAAAACCACAAAACACTGTGGGAGCGAGCTTGCTTGCTCCCACAGGTTTTTCATCTGCCCACAAAAATGTGGGCGGTCTTGGTTACTCAGCGCGCAGGGTCTTCACGCCTTCGCTGGTCCCCAGTAACAACAGATCCGCCGGACGTGCCGCGAACAAGCCGTTGGTGACCACGCCGACGATCGCATTGATCTGCGTCTCCAGTGCCACCGGATTGGTGATCTGCATGTTGAACACGTCGAGGATGATGTTGCCGTTGTCGGTCAGCACGCCTTCGCGGTAAACCGGGTCGCCGCCGAGCTTCACCAGCTCGCGGGCCACGTGGCTGCGGGCCATCGGGATCACTTCCACCGGCAGCGGGAAAGTACCGAGGACCGGCACCAGTTTGCTGGCGTCGGCGATGCAGATGAAGGTCTTGGCCACGGCCGCGACAATCTTCTCGCGGGTCAGGGCAGCGCCGCCGCCCTTGATCAGGTTCAGGTGCTCGTCGCTTTCATCGGCGCCGTCGACGTAGAACTCCAGATCGCTGACGGTGTTCAGTTCGTACACCGGAATCCCGTGGCCCTTGAGGCGCGCGGCGGTGGCTTCAGAACTGGCGACGGCGCCGTCGAATGCGCCCTTGTGCTTGGCCAGTGCGTCGATGAAGCAGTTGGCGGTGGAGCCGGTGCCGACCCCGACGATGCTCTTGTCGTCGAGTTTCGGAAGGATGAAGTCGACGGCGGCCTGAGCCACTGCCTGTTTGAGTTGATCCTGGTTCATGCGGGCTCCGGGGTGCCTGGGAGGGGACGAAAGGCCGGCATTATAGGCTTCGGGGCGGGGAAGGTCATTGCCCGATTGGCAGATCAGGTGCGTTCCCGATTCCTGTAGGAGCGAGCTCGCTCGCGATGGACGTGAATGATAACGCGTAAAACCAGGTACCCCGCGGCGCCTTTGGGTTTCTCGCGAGCAAGCTCACTCCTACAACAGGTGGTCGTACGGACAAAAGCCGGGTTAGACTCCGTGGTCCTGCCCAACCCGCTCAGTGATGCTTTCCGATGCTTGAACAGTACGTCAAAAAGATCCTCACCTCGCGCGTTTATGACGTTGCCGTAGAAACTCCGTTGCAGTCTGCCCGCCAGCTCTCCGAGCGGCTGGGCAACAGCATTTGGCTCAAGCGCGAAGACTTGCAGCCGGTGTTCTCGTTCAAGATTCGCGGCGCCTACAACAAGCTGACCCAGTTGAGCGACGAAGAGCGCGCTCGCGGCGTGGTCACCGCGTCGGCGGGTAACCATGCCCAGGGTCTGGCCCTGGCGGCGAAAGTGTTGGGCGTGAAAGCGACCATCGTCATGCCCAAGACCACCCCGGAGATCAAGGTCGAAGGCGTGCGCTCCCGTGGCGGCAAAGTGGTGCTGCACGGCGACTCGTTCCCGGAAGCCCTGGCCTACTCGCTGAAACTGGTCGACGAAAAAGGCTACGTCTACATTCACCCGTACGACGATCCTCACACCATTGCCGGGCAGGGCACCGTGGCGATGGAGATTCTGCGCCAGCACCCGCAGCCATTGGATGCGATTTTCGTCCCGGTGGGCGGCGGCGGCCTGATCGCCGGCATCGCGGCGTACGTGAAGTACCTGCGCCCGGATATCAAGATCATCGGCGTCGAGCCGGATGACTCCAATTGCCTGCAAGCGGCCATGGCGGCCGGTGAGCGCGTGGTACTGCCGACCGTAGGCCTCTTCGCCGACGGTGTTGCGGTGGCCCAGATCGGTCAGCACACCTTTGACATCTGCAAAGACCATGTCGACGAAGTGATCACCGTCAGCACCGATGAAATTTGCGCCGCCATCAAGGATATCTACGACGATACCCGCTCGATCACCGAACCTGCCGGCGCCTTGGGCGTGGCCGGGATCAAGAAGTATGTCGAGCAACGCGGCGTCAGCGGCCAGACCTTCGTGGCCATCGACTCCGGGGCCAACGTCAACTTCGATCGCCTGCGCCACGTCGCCGAGCGTGCGGAGCTGGGCGAGGGCCGCGAAGCGATCATCGCCGTGACCATTCCCGAGAAACCGGGCAGCTTCAAGGCGTTCTGCGAGGCCATAGGCAAGCGCCAGATCACCGAATTCAACTACCGCTACAACACCGGCAGCGAAGCGCACATCTTTGTCGGCGTGCAGACCCACCCGGAAAACGACCCGCGCAGCGCGCTGATCGCCAGCCTGAGCGAGCAGGGTTTCCCGGTGCTGGATCTGACCGACAACGAACTGGCCAAGCTGCACATCCGCCACATGGTCGGCGGGCGTGCGGCGCATGTGGTCGACGAAGTGATTCTGCGTTTCGAATTCCCGGAGCGTCCGGGTGCGCTGTTCAACTTCCTCAACAAGCTGGGCGGGCGTTGGAACATCTCAATGTTCCACTACCGCAACCATGGCGCGGCGGATGGCCGGGTCGTCGCAGGACTGCAGGTGCCCCACGACGAGCGCCACCTGGTGCCGGCGGCGCTGGAAGAAATCGGTTACCCGTACTGGGACGAAAGTGACAACCCGGCCTATCAGCTGTTTCTTGGCTGAACGGCTACGCTGACGGGCAAGGCAATAAGGAAATCTGACAATGGAAACGTTAACTGCTCTGAAAGCGGCGCACATGGTGGCGACAGTTGTACTGCTGGCTTGTGCGCTGGGGCTGGGAGTCTGGGTTTTGCTGGCGCGGCGCAAGGGTGACGCGACGGCGAGTAGTCGCACCTTGCAGCGGCCAAGGGTGTTTGTCTGGCTGCTGATGGGCCTGGCGCTGCTGAGCATGCCGTTTACGGGCTGGTGGATGGTGCATCTGGTGGGCTGGCCGTTGGGGCAGGTCTGGTTGCTGGCCTCCAGCGTGTTGTACACCGTGGCGGCACTGGCGTGGTTCTGGCTGCTGGTGCGGCTCAACAAACTGCGCAAGACACCGGGTGGCGTGGGGAAATTCACCTTTGCCTTGGCGTTGTTCAGTTTTGTCTGCTTTGTCGCCATTGCCGGGTTGATGGGTGCCAAGCCTGTGTAGGAGCAGCCGGTCGACGCTCGATTGCTCGCGGAAAACTCAAGATCGCCGCGGGGCATCAGGTGCCCCGCGTTATCGTTAACGACCATCGCGAGCAAGCTCGCTCCTACAGTAAGGGGGCATCAGCCACGCAGGCTGATCACCGGCCAGCCACGCTTCTCGGCCTCGGCCCGCAGGTTCGGATCCGGATCAACCGCTACCGGATGGGTCACCTGCTCCAGCAACGGAAAATCATTCATCGAGTCGCTATAGAAGTAGCTGCCTTCCAGCGTAAACCCGGTTTCCTCCAGCCAGCGATTGAGCCTTGTCACCTTGCCTTCACGGAAGCACGGCACATCGGTGCTGCGTCCGGTGTAGCGGCCATCGAGCATTTCGCACTCGGTAGCGATCAGGGTTTCGACGCCCAGACGCTCGGCAATGGGACCTGTGACGAAGCGGTTGGTCGCCGTGATGATCACCAGTTTGTCGCCGGCATCGCGGTGCGTCTTCAGCAGTTCAAGTCCCTTGGGCAGCACGATCGGTTCGATGCAGTCGCGCATGTAATCGCTGTGCCACTGATCCAGCGTGGCCATTTCGGTGCGACCAAGTACTTCCAGACAGAAGTTCAGGTAAGCCGCGTTATCCAGTTTGCCGGCCAGGTAATCCTGGTAGAACGCATCGTTGCGAGTCTTGTAGGCGACGGCGTCGAGAAAGCCACGCTCGCACAGGTAATCGCCCCAAGCGTGATCGCTGTCACCGCCCAGAAGGGTGTTGTCCAAATCGAATAAAGCCAGGCGCATTGCAGTTACCCGCTGAAAAGTCAGTAAAAAGGCGACAAGAATACGGTCTTTTCACAAGAGTGCACATAAGGTAGGAACCTTCGTTGCCGCCTTCACAACCTTTGTGGAACAATGCGGCGACATGCGTTTGCGAGGTTGTTGCCGTGATCGACCCCGATGGTTTTCGCCCCAATGTCGGGATCATTCTGACGAATGACGCCGGCCAGGTGCTATGGGCTCGCCGAATCAATCAAGATGCCTGGCAGTTTCCGCAGGGGGGAATCAACCCCGAAGAGACGCCAGAAGACGCCTTGTACCGCGAGCTGAACGAAGAAGTGGGCCTTGAGCGCGAAGATGTTGAAATTCTCGCCTGCACCCGGGGCTGGTTGCGCTATCGTTTGCCGCAACGTCTGGTACGTACCCACAGCCAACCGCTGTGCATCGGCCAGAAACAGAAATGGTTTCTCCTGCGCCTGATCTCCAACGAGCAGCGGGTGCGGATGGATTTGACCGGTAAACCGGAATTCGATGGCTGGCGCTGGGTCAGCTATTGGTATCCGTTGGGCCAGGTGGTGACATTCAAGCGCGAGGTGTATCGACGCGCTCTCAAAGAGCTTGCCCCGCGCCTTTTAGCGCGCGACTGACGACGGAGTTCGACCCCGAGCCATGCTCAATACGCTGCGCAAGATCGTCCAGGAAGTTAACTCCGCCAAGGATCTCAAGGCGGCGTTGGGGATTATTGTGTTGCGCGTCAAAGAGGCCATGGGCAGCCAGGTCTGCTCGGTCTACCTGCTTGATCCGGAGACCAACCGGTTCGTACTGATGGCCACCGAGGGCTTGAACAAGCGCTCGATCGGCAAGGTCAGCATGGCCCCCAACGAAGGTCTGGTGGGTCTGGTCGGCACGCGTGAAGAACCCCTGAACCTCGAAAACGCCGCGGACCACCCGCGCTATCGCTACTTCGCCGAAACCGGTGAAGAGCGTTTCGCTTCGTTCCTCGGGGCGCCGATCATCCACCACCGTCGCGTCGTCGGCGTGTTGGTCATCCAGCAAAAAGAGCGTCGCCAGTTCGATGAAGGGGAAGAAGCCTTCCTCGTGACCATGAGCGCACAGTTGGCCGGCGTTATCGCCCATGCCGAGGCCACAGGTTCCATCCGTGGCCTGGGTCGTCAGGGCAAGGGCATCCAGGAAGCCAAGTTCGTCGGCGTACCGGGCTCGCCGGGTGCTGCGGTCGGTACTGCGGTGGTCATGCTGCCGCCCGCTGACCTGGATGTGGTGCCGGACAAGACCATCACCGACATCGACGCTGAGCTGGGGCTTTTCAAGACCGCCATCGAGGGCGTGCGCGCCGACATGCGCACCTTGTCCGCCAAGCTTGCCACGCAGTTGCGCCCTGAAGAGCGGGCCTTGTTCGACGTCTACCTGATGATGCTCGACGATGCTGCGCTGGGCAGCGAAGTGACCACCGTGATCAAGACCGGCCAGTGGGCTCAGGGCGCGTTGCGCCAGGTGGTCACCGATCACGTCAACCGTTTCGAATTGATGGACGACGCTTACCTGCGCGAGCGTGCATCCGACGTCAAGGATCTCGGCCGTCGCTTGCTGGCTTATTTGCAGGAAGAGCGTCAGCAAACCCTGGTCTACCCCGACAACACCATTTTGGTCAGCGAAGAACTGACTCCAGCGATGCTCGGTGAGGTGCCGGAAGGCAAGCTGGCCGGCCTGGTGTCGGTACTCGGTTCCGGTAACTCCCACGTCGCGATCCTGGCCCGCGCCATGGGCATCCCGACCGTGATGGGCCTGGTCGACCTGCCGTACTCCAAGGTCGACGGCATCCAGATGATCGTCGACGGCTACCACGGCGAGGTCTACACCAACCCGAGTGAAGTGCTGCGCAAGCAGTTCGCCGAGGTGGTCGAGGAAGAGAAACAACTGGCCCTGGGGCTGGATGCGCTGCGCGATCTGCCGTGCGTGACGGTCGATGGCCACCGCATGCCGCTGTGGGTCAACACCGGCCTGCTGGCGGATGTGGCGCGTGCGCAGAAGCGTGGTGCCGAAGGCGTGGGCCTGTACCGCACTGAAGTGCCGTTCATGATCAACCAGCGTTTCCCGAGCGAAAAGGAACAACTGGCGATCTACCGCGAGCAACTGTCTGCGTTCCACCCGCAACCCGTCACCATGCGCACCCTGGACATCGGCGGCGACAAGTCACTGTCGTACTTCCCGATCAAGGAAGATAACCCGTTCCTCGGCTGGCGCGGCATTCGCGTCACCCTCGACCACCCGGAAATCTTCCTGGTGCAGACCCGTGCCATGCTCAAGGCCAGCGAAGGCCTGAACAACCTGCGGATTCTGCTGCCGATGATCTCCGGCACCCATGAACTGGAAGAAGCGCTGCACCTGATCCACCGCGCCTGGGGCGAAGTACGCGACGAAGGCTGCGACGTGCCGATGCCGCCGATTGGCGTGATGATCGAGATTCCGGCGGCGGTGTACCAGACCAAAGAACTGGCGCGGCAAGTGGATTTCCTGTCGGTCGGTTCCAACGACCTGACCCAGTACCTGCTGGCCGTGGACCGCAACAACCCGCGGGTGGCCGACCTTTACGATTACCTGCACCCAGCAGTGCTTCAGGCGCTGCAGAACGTGGTGCGTGATGCCCACGCCGAAGGCAAGCCAGTGAGTATCTGCGGTGAAATGGCCGGTGATCCGGCGGCGGCGGTGCTGTTGATGGCGATGGGGTTCGACAGCCTGTCGATGAACGCCACCAACTTGCCGAAAGTGAAGTGGATGCTGCGCCAGATCAACCTGAGCAAGGCCAGGGAATTGCTGGCTGAGCTAATGACCATCGATAACCCGCAAGTGATTCACAGCTCGTTGCAGCTGGCGCTGAAGAACCTCGGCTTGGCGCGGATGATCAATCCGGCAGCAATCAAGCCCCTCTAAAACGCTGATGGCCCCATCGCGAGCAAGCTCGCTCCCACACTGGATCTGTGAACGCCGCAAATCCCCTTTGGGAGCGAGCTTGCTCGCGATGAGGCCTGTGCTGGCAACACAAGACTAAAGCTTGATCTCCACTTCCCCAAGATGCCCGCCATACGGCCCGAAACTCCTTTCGACCATATGCATTGCCCCATCCGCCTGCACAATCAACGCCGTACTCGCCCGCGTTCCATAACTCTGGCTGGCAATGAACACGCTCGACAACAACGTTTCGGTGACCAGCCCCACTCCGGTATCCGGCAACTCGACAAACGGCGCGGTCTGCGCATCGCTCAGTAACGCCAACAGCGCCTGAGGTTGCGGGTCATCCAGCGCCTCGCTCAATGCAGCCTTGGCCTTGAGCAGCTTCGGCCACGGCGTATCCAGCCCGGCGTTCGACACGCCGTAGACTCCCGGTTGCAGCATTACGGCCTCCGTCTCCCGGGCGTTGAAGTGCCAGAGCTCGTTCCTGTTGGCAACCAGTAGATTGAAACCGCCATATTCAGGCGAACGTCTGACAACGTCGGCCAAATAGTCATCAATCGAGCAATCGCCCTCGAGGAATCGCGCGACCAGCTCCCCACGAGACTTGCGTCCCGGCGGTCGATGGGGATCGCGGATGTTGGTCAGCGCCGCAAATCGTCCGTTGGCACCGACACCGAGCCAGGTGCCACCGGCCTCGAGGTCGCGCCCGGCATGCACATGAGGCGCTTCGGGCCACGGCGCCAGGGGCAGGCTGGGGCGGGCGTAGAACTCATCGCGGTTGGCCGCCACGACCAGCGGCTGGGCATGACCCGGTCGCCAGGCAAAAACAATCAGGCACATCAGGCTGTCCTTGTGTGTTTTTTGCTCACTCTACGCAGACATCGCTCATCGATCCATCGCCTTGCGCAGTGGAGCTTGAGGCCATGCATCCGTTACCATGCCGCTCCGGTTTTGGGGATGCGGGCGGGACGACTATGGAATTTCTGCTCTATCTGGCGCTCGGCGCCTGTGCAGGTGTACTCGCCGGGCTGTTTGGCGTGGGCGGCGGGATCATCATCGTCCCGGTGCTGGTGTTCAGCTTCAAGGCCCAAGGGTTCGATCCGTCGATCCTCACGCATCTGGCGGTGGGTACCTCCCTGGCGACGATCATCTTTACCTCGGTCAACGCGGTACGCGAGCATCATCGCCGTGGCGCCGTGCGTTGGCCGATCTTCATGTGGATGACCGTCGGCATTCTGGTCGGTGCCGGGTTTGGCGCGCTGACGGCCGAAGCGATTTCCGGCCCCAACCTGCAGAAGCTCATTGGTGTTTTCGCCCTGGTGATCGCCGCTCAGCTGGCGCTGGAGGTTAAACCAAAGGCCACCCGAACCGTGCCGGGCAAACTCGGTCTGACCGTGGCCGGCAGCGTGATTGGCTGGGCTTCGGCGATTTTCGGCATTGGCGGTGGTTCGTTGACCGTGCCATTCCTGACCTGGCGCAGTGTGCCGATGCAGCACGCCGTGGCCACTTCATCGGCCTGCGGTCTGCCAATTGCCCTGGCCAGTGCATTAAGTTTCATGATTCTGGGCTGGCACGATCCGTTGCTCCCGGCCCATAGTCTCGGTTTTATTTATTTGCCGGCGTTGCTGGGCATTGCCCTGACCAGCATGGTGTTCGCCCGCTTGGGCGCGCGATTGGCCCACAGGTTGTCGCCGAAGTTGCTGAAACGGCTGTTTGCCGCTTTGCTGTTCTGCGTTGGCCTGAACTTTCTAGTCTGAAGCATCTGCTCTGACGGGCAGCGCAATCCTGGCTTAATCCTGAGGTGGCAGCGTCGCCCGGGAATTTTTAAGATTTGAACTCTAATGAGGAGTCGCAATGCTGCCTTACCCGCAGATCGACCCGGTGGCCCTGGCCATCGGTCCGCTGAAAATCCACTGGTACGGTCTGATGTACCTGATCGGCATCGGCGGCGCCTGGCTGCTGGCCTCCCGTCGGTTGAACCGCTTCGACCCGACCTGGACCAAGGAAAAACTCTCCGACATGGTGTTCTGGATGTCGATGGGGGTGATTGTCGGCGGGCGGCTGGGTTATGTGCTGTTCTACGATCTGGGTGCCTATCTGGCCAACCCGACGCTGATCTTCGAAGTGTGGAAGGGCGGTATGTCGTTCCACGGCGGTTTCATCGGCGTGATGCTGGCGGCATTGTGGTTCGGCAAGAAGAACAACAAGTCGTTCTTCCAACTGATGGACTTCGTCGCACCGATGGTGCCGATCGGCCTGGGTGCCGGGCGCATCGGCAACTTCATCAACGCCGAGTTGTGGGGCAAAGCAACCGACGTGCCGTGGGCGATGGTCTTTCCGACCGATCCGGCGCAACAGGCGCGTCATCCGTCGCAGCTGTACCAGTTCGCCCTCGAAGGCGTGGCACTGTTCCTGATCCTTTGGCTGTTCTCGCGCAAGCCGCGGCCGACTATGGCGGTATCGGGGATGTTCGCGCTGTTCTATGGCATCTTCCGATTCATCGTCGAGTTCGTCCGCGTACCGGACGCCCAGTTGGGCTATCTGGCCTGGAACTGGCTGACCATGGGTCAGGTGTTGTGCGTACCGATGATCGTCGGCGGGCTGTTCCTGATCTGGCTGGCGTATCACCGCGCCCCTGCGACTCCAGCGGCAGCCGTATAAAATTCGAACCCCGCAGCGATGGTTGCAGGTTCAAGGACACAGGTAATTCATGAAGCAATATCTCGAACTGGTCGCCCACGTCATCAAGAACGGCACCAAACAGGCTAACCGTACCGGCGTGAACACCATCAGTTTTCCCGGTGCGATGCTGCGTTATGACCTGCAGGAAGGTTTCCCGGCGATTACCACGCGCAAAATGGCGTTCAAATCGGCCATCGGCGAAATGTGCGGATTCTTGCGTGGCGTAAATAACGCTGCCGAATTCCGCGCCCTGGGCTGCAAGGTCTGGGACCAGAACGCCAACGAAAACGCCCAGTGGCTGGCCAACCCGTTCCGTCAGGGCGAAGATGACCTCGGCGAAATCTACGGCGTGCAATGGCGCAAATGGCCGGCGTACAAGCAGATTCCGATCAGCAACCCGGCTGCCATCGAGCAGACCCTGAAGCAGGGCTATCGCCAGATTGCCGAAGGCGAGGAAGACGGTCAGGCCTACGTGGTGCTGTACAAGGCCATCGACCAGGTTCGCCAGTGCGTCGATACCATCATCAAGGACCCGGGCAGCCGCCGCATTCTGTTCCACGGCTGGAACTGCGCCCAGCTCGATGAAATGGCTCTGCCGCCGTGCCACTTGCTGTACCAGTTCCATCCGAATGTCGAGACCAAAGAGATCTCTTTGACCCTCTACATCCGTTCCAACGACCTGGGCCTGGGCACGCCGTTCAACCTCACCGAAGGCGCTGCGCTGCTGAGCCTGATCGGTCGTCTGACGGGCTATACGCCACGTTGGTTCACTTATTTCATCGGTGATGCCCACGTCTACGAAAACCACTTGGACATGCTCAACGAACAGCTCAAGCGCGAGCCGTTCCCGATGCCGAAACTGGTGATTTCCGACCGTGTGCCGGAGTTTGCCAAGACGGGTGTTTATCAGCCGGAATGGCTGGAGCTGGTGGAGCCGGGCGATTTTTCACTGGAAGGCTACGAACACCACGCGCCGATGACCGCGCCGATGGCGGTCTGACGCTTCACGCCATCCCTCTGTAGGAGCGAGCTTGCTCGCGATGAACTCAAGGACGACGCACTTTTTCAGACAATACGCGTCATCGTTCACGACCATCGCGAGCAAGCTCGCTCCTACAGGGGGTAGGTGTTGTTTCTAGTGGCCGTGACTGCGGCCTACATGGGAATGCTCAACCTCCGTCGCCACCACCCCGCCGCTCACTTCCAGCCGCTGCAATATCCCGCATTGATCGATACTTGGCCCTTCACTGCAGCGTTGGCGCAGGTTGAGCAGTTGCGTCTGCAAGGCCAACAAGCCGTCGATCCGCGCCTTTACATGGTGGATGTGTTCGTCAATCAGCGCGTTGACGCTTTCGCACTGATCCTGCGGACTGTCGCGAAACGCCAGCAGGCTGCGGATTTCTTCGAGCGTCATGTCGAGGGTGCGACAGTTGCGGATGAAGGTCAGGCGCTCGGCGTGGGCCTGGGTATAGACGCGATAATTGCCGTCACTGCGGGCCGGTTCCGGCAGAAGGTTCTCGCGCTCGTAGTAGCGGATCGTCTCCACGGCGCAGTCCGTGAGTTTCGCCAACTCTCCAATTTTCATGACGCCAATCTCCAAAACTCCAGAAAGGGTGCTTGACCCTATAGTGGCTACAGGGTCTTTACTTGGCAACAGGCACTCTTATGGACGCAACCAATGAGCGATTCCCTGCACTCCCACAAACCCGGGGCTGAGCACGAGCACAGCCACAAGCTCAAGCCCGTGCAAAAACATGGCCACGGCGGTCACGGCGACGCCTGCTGCTCATCTAAAGCGGCAGCGCCTGCGCTGGTAAAACTGAGCGAATCGCCGACGCCCGGAGCCCGACTGAGCAGTTTCCGCATCGAGGCAATGGACTGTCCAACTGAACAGACGCTGATTCAGAACAAGCTAAGCAAACTGACCGGCGTGCAGCAGCTTGAGTTCAATCTGATTAATCGAGTGCTCGGCGTAACCCACGATTTGCCCGGTATCGAGCCGATCGTCGAGGCCATCAAATCCTTGGGCATGCAGGCCGAGCCGATGGTCCAGGGTGATGAAACCCCGGCGCCCGCGCCCCGGAAAAAGCCGTGGTGGCCCCTGGCGCTGTCCGGTGTTGGTGCATTGCTGGCAGAAGTTATCCACTTCACCGGTTTCGCGCCGAACTGGGTGGTGGCGGTTATCGCGCTGGTCTCGATTCTCAGTGGTGGCCTCGGTACTTACAAAAAAGGCTGGATCGCCCTTAAAAACCGCAATCTGAACATCAACGCGCTGATGAGCATTGCCGTGACCGGCGCGGTGCTGATCGGTCAGTGGCCGGAAGCGGCGATGGTGATGTTCCTGTTCACCGTGGCCGAGTTGATCGAAGCCAGGTCCCTTGACCGCGCGCGCAATGCCATCAGCGGTTTGATGCAGATGACGCCGGACACGGCAACGGTGTTTCAGGCTGACGGGAGCTGGCTTGAGCAGGATGTCAAAAACATTGGGCTTGGCGCGCGGGTGCGGGTGCGCCCCGGCGAGCGTATCGGCCTGGACGGCGAAGTGCTGTCCGGTCGCTCGACCATCGATCAGGCACCAATCACTGGTGAAAGCCTGCCGGTGGAAAAAATCGTCGGCGACAAAGTCTTCGCCGGCACCATCAATCAGGCCGGGTCCCTGGAGTACGAGGTGACCGCCGCGGCGGATAACTCGACCCTGGCCCGCATCATCCACGCCGTCGAACAGGCTCAGGGCGTGCGGGCGCCGACCCAGCGTTTCGTCGACAGCTTCTCGAAAATCTACACCCCGGCGGTGTTTGTCCTGGCCCTGGCGGTGGCGGTGATCCCGCCATTGTTCATGGGCGAGTTGTGGTTCGATTGGATCTACCGGGCGCTGGTGCTGCTGGTGGTGGCCTGCCCGTGTGCGCTGGTGATCTCCACGCCGGTGACCGTCGTCAGCGGTCTCGCGGCGGCGGCGCGTAAAGGCATTCTGGTCAAGGGCGGCGTTTATCTGGAGGGCGGTTACAAGCTCGACTACCTGGCCCTGGACAAGACCGGCACCATCACCCATGGCAAACCGGTGCAGACCGATTACCTGTCGCTGGACCCGACCGTCGACGACTCGGCGCCCGCCATTGCCGCCGCGTTGGCCGGGCGCTCGGATCACCCGGTTTCCCTGGCCATCGCCAAGACGGCTGTGGATAACCAGACCGCTACGCTGATTGTGGATAACTTCGAAGCGCTGGGCGGGCGCGGGGTGCGCGGCGAGATCAACGGCCAGCTCTACCATCTGGGCAACCATCGTCTTGTGGAGGATCTGGGCCTGTGTTCGCCAGCGCTGGAAGAAAAGCTGTTTGCCCTGGAAAAGCAGGGCAAGTCTGTGGTGCTGCTGCTTGATTCGTCCGGCCCGTTGGCGCTGTTTGCCGTGGCGGACACGGTAAAAGAGTCCAGCCGCGAAGCTATCCGGCAACTGCATGACCTGGGCATCAAGACTCTGATGCTCACCGGCGATAACGTCCACACCGCGCAGGCTATCGCTGCACAAGTCGGCATCGACGAGGCCAAGGGCGACCTGTTGCCGGGTGACAAATTGCAAGCCATCGATGCCCTTTATGCCCAAGGGCATCGGGTCGGCATGGTCGGCGACGGCATCAACGACGCCCCGGCCCTGGCGCGCTCGGAGATCGGTTTCGCCATGGCCGCCGCCGGCACCGATACTGCGATCGAAACCGCCGATGTTGCCCTGATGGACGACGATCTGCGAAAGATCCCGGCATTCATCCGCCTGTCACGGCAGACATCGAGCATTCTCAAGCAAAACATCGCCCTGGCTTTGGTCATCAAGGCGATCTTTCTTGGGGTAACCTTCGCCGGGGTCGCTACCATGTGGATGGCCGTGTTCGCCGACATGGGTGTGAGTTTGCTGGTGGTGTTCAACGGATTGCGCCTGCTGCGCAAGTAAAGGATGAGGGACGGTTGTGCTGAGTGCCGAGCTGAAGGCGTTTTACATGGTGGCCCGCCTGGGCAGCATTACCCAGGCTGCAAAAAAGCTTGGTCTGAGCCAGCCGACGGTGACGACGCAGATCCGCAACCTCGAAAGTCAGTATTCGGTCGAGTTGTTCTACCGTGGCGGCCGGCGTCTGAGCGTCAGCGAAGAGGGCGCGCGACTGCTGCCGATGGTCAAGGTACTGCTGCAACAGGAAGCCGACATCGAGTTTTTCCTGCGTAACTGCGGCCAGATCCAGGGCACATTGCGTATCGCCGCCACGGCGCCGTATTACATCCTCGACCTGGTGAAGACCTTTCGCGAGCGATTGCCTCAGGTTGAGGTTTCGGTGGAAATCGGTAACTCCCAGCAAGTGCTCGAAGCATTGGAGGATTACCGTGTCGATGTCGCCGCCTCTTCGCTGTTACTGGAGGATGCGCGGTTGATTCGCCGGGTGCTCGGCAGCGATCCGCTGGTGCTGGCGGTGCATCGCAATCATCCGCTGGCGGTTCACGATCACGTGCCGCTCAGCGCGCTGGCCGGACATACCTTGCTGATGCGTGAGCCGGGCTCGACCACCCGTCGTTTGACCGAAGAGTTACTGGCCAGCGCTGGCGTGTGCTTCGGCCCGCTGCTGGAGATCGGCAGTCGTGAATCGATCCGCGAAGCGGTGTTGCGCAACATCGGTATCAGCATCATTGCCCGTCAGGAAGTGCCCCATGATCCGCAACTGCGGGTGCTGACCATCGAGAATGCGCCGCAGATTCCCGAATACTTGTACTGCCTCAAGGAGCGCAAAAACACGCGGCTGCCGGCGGCGTTTCTGGGGTTGGCGCAGGAAATGTCCCCGGCCTGAATTCTGTGGTGTCTGTACCGACCTCATCGCGAGCAAGCGCGCTCCCACAGGGATTTTGGGTGTTCACACAATCTGTGCTTCACCTCAAACCCACAGTGGGAGCGAGCTTGCTCGCGATGAGGCCAGTTCAGGCAACACAAGACTTGAACCAAAATCCTTGAATACCACTATCGGCAGTTTTTGCCTTACTGCCACATGACGGACTCATTACAACTCTAGGATGACCCCCATCTGCTCGATGAGGACCGTCCATGAACAACTCGATCGCAACTGCCCTGACCAATCCCGGCGCACCGATGAAAGTGCGTGGTGTACAGAAGCGTTTTGGCGCCTTCACCGCGCTGGACAACGTGTCCCTCGACGTGGCAGCCGGTGAGCTGGTGTGTCTATTGGGGCCGTCGGGCTGTGGCAAGACCACCTTGCTGCGCTGCATCGCCGGTCTGGAGAAGCAGGACCGCGGCGAGTTGTACCTGGGCGATCGCGACGTTTCCCACCTGGCGCCCCAGGCGCGGGACTACGGCATTCTGTTCCAGTCCTACGCGTTGTTTCCTAATCTCACCGTTGAAGCGAACATTGCCTACGGCCTCGCCGGCAGCGGTCGCGATGAAGTGCGCCGTCGTATCGGCCAGATGCTGGAACTGGTCGGCCTGGGCGGCAGCGAGAAAAAGTATCCCGGCCAGTTGTCCGGCGGCCAGCAGCAGCGGGTTGCACTGGCTCGCGCTCTGGCCCCGGCGCCTTCGCTGTTACTGCTCGACGAGCCGATGTCGGCCCTCGATGCCCGGGTACGCGAGCACCTGTGCACCGAACTGCGCCAGCTACAACGCAACCTCGGCATCACCACGCTGATGGTTACCCACAATCAGGACGAGGCCATGCTGATGGCCGACCGCATTGCCGTGATGAACAACGGCAAGGTCGAGCAGTACGCCACGCCGCAGGAAATCTACAACCGCCCGGCCACGCCATTCGTGGCGGAGTTCGTCGGCCAGGGCAACTGGTTGCCGTTCCAGCGCAGCAGCGACAGCCATGCCCAGGTCGGCGGAATGAGCATGCGTCTGGCCGATGGCGGCGCCAAGAGCGCGTCGGGCCGTTTGTTCTGCCGACCGGAAGCAATCAACGTCAACCCACTGGTGCACGAGGAAAACCTGTTCCCGGCCAAGGTTCGCGAAATCACCTTTCTCGGCAACCGCTGCCGCATGAGCTTCGAACTCGATCAGTTGCCGGGCCATGCGCTGTTGGCGGAACTGGCGCCGGAAGCCATGCCACGTCTTGGTGCGCAGCAGATCATGGTCGCCTTGCCGCCGCGTAGCCTGCAGGTGTTTGCCTGATGAGCGCAAACCTCGCGCTGCCGCTGCCGCAAAGGCAGGTTCGGCAGACCTCCCGCGCCGAGATCGGTGACCGGATGTTCGTGGTCGGTGGCAAAGTCCTCCTGCTGGTGTTGCTCGGCGTTGCCGTGTTGATGCCGTTGCTGGCGATCTTCTGGCGTGGTTTCAGCGCCGAAGCCGGGCAGGGCGGTGGCTGGGTCGCAGCGAAAGAGCTGGTGACCAGCGAGAACTTCCACTGGTTGCTCGGTAACAGCCTGAAGGTTTCCCTCAGTGTCGCGGCCATTGTCGTACCGCTGGCCTACCTGTTTGCCTACGCGCTGCAACGAACCTTGATTCCCGCCAAAGGCATTTGGCGTGGCATTTCCCTGCTGCCATTGATGGCGCCGTCGATGTTGCCCGGCATCGCGCTGGTTTATCTGTTCGGCAACCAGGGCATGCTGCGTGGCCTGCTTTCGGACAACATCTACGGCTTCTGGGGCATTGTGCTTGGTGAAGTCATCTACACCTTTCCGCACGCCTTGATGATTCTTCTGTCGGCTCTGTCCCTGGCCGATGCACGACTGTTCGATGCCGCCTCCAGCATGGGCGCGAGTCCTGCAAAAGCCTTCCGCAGCATCACCTGGCCGGCGACCCGTCAGGCCGTGTTCGCTGCGTTCTGCCTGGTGTTCACCCTGACCATCACCGATTTCGGTGTGCCCGTGGTGGTCGGTGGCGACTATCAAGTGTTGGCGCTGGAGGCCTACAAGGCGGTGGTGGGTCAGCAGCAGTTCGGCCGTGGTGCCTTGATCGGCATGGTGTTGCTGCTGCCGGCGCTGTTCAGCTTCGGGGTCGATGCCTGGTTGCGTCGGCGCCACGGCGACTCCATGAGCGGTCGTGCCCAGGTGTTCAAGCCTGTGCCATCGAAGCGGCGCGACGGATGCTACCTGGCCATCGTGTTGCTGATCAGCGTCGCATTGCTGCTGGTGTTCGGCATGGCGGTGTTCTCGTCGCTGGTGAAGTTTTGGCCGTACAACCTGTCGCTGTCGCTCAACCATTATCAGTTCAACGAAACCGCCGGCGGTGGCTGGCTGGCCTACGGCAACAGCCTGAAGATGGCCTTGGGTACGGCGTTGATCGGCAGCCTGCTGATTTTCACCGGCGCCTACCTGATGGAAAAAACCAAGGGTCAGCGCGGTCTGAACCTGACCCTGCGCATGCTCAGTTTCGTGCCAATGGCGGTGCCGGGCCTGGTGCTGGGGTTGGGCTACGTCTTCTTCTTCAACCTCACAGGCAACCCGCTGCATGTGCTCTACGGGACCATGACACTGTTGATTGTCTGCACCATTGCTCACTATTTGACCACCGCACAAATGACCGCCACCACCGCGCTGCGTCAACTCGATGCCGAGTTTGAAGCCGCCGCGCTGTCGCTCAAGGCGCCGCTGTACCGCCACTACCTGCGCGTCACCGTGCCGATCTGCCTGCCGGCGCTACTGGACATCGTGCGCTACCTGTTCGTCTCGGCCATGACCACCGTTTCGGCGGCGATCTTCCTCTACAGTCCCGACACCATCCTTGCAGCAGTGGCGGTGCTGAACATGGATGACGCCGGCAACGTCGGCGGTGCGGCAGCGATGTCGACCCTGATCCTGATTACCTCGGCGGGCGTGTCCCTGCTGCTGGCCTGGGCCTCGCGCGGTTTGCTGCGCCGCTCCCAGGCCTGGCGGCAGACCACACCCGGTCATTGAATCTGCACAACCCCTCAACTCAAAAACAGGAAAAGATCATGTTCAAGCCTATGGCCCTGGCCGCTGCTGTCCTCACCGCTTTCAGCCTGAACGCCTTTGCGGCGAAAACCGAGTTGACGGTGTACACCGCTCTTGAAGCCGAACAACTGAAGACCTACAAGCAAGCGTTCGAAAAGGCCAACCCGGACGTCGAAATCAAATGGGTGCGTGATTCCACCGGCATCATCACCGCCAAACTGCTCGCCGAAAAAGCCCGTCCGCAGGCTGACGCCGTGTGGGGCCTGGCGGCTTCCAGCCTGGCGATTCTCGATCAGCAAGGCATGCTGCAAAGCTACGCACCGAAAGACCTGGGCAAGATCGGCGCCAACTACCGCGACGCCGCCAACCCACCAGCCTGGGTCGGCATGGACGTGTGGGCCGCGACCATTTGCTTCAACACCGTCGAAGCCGAGAAGCAGGGCTTGACCAAGCCCGTGAGCTGGCAGGACCTGACCAAGCCTGAGTACAAAGGCAAGATCGTCATGCCAAACCCGGCATCGTCCGGCACCGGTTTCCTCGACGTCAGCGCCTGGTTGCAGACCTTCGGCGAGAAGCAGGGCTGGGCCTACATGGACGACCTGCACCAGAACATTGGCCAGTACGTTCACTCCGGCTCCAAGCCTTGCAAACTGGCGGCTGCTGGCGAATTCCCGATTGGTATTTCCTTTGAGTACCCGGCTGTTCAACTGAAACGCCAGGGCGCACCGCTGGATATCATCCTGCCGAAGGAAGGCTTGGGCTGGGAGATAGAAGCGACTGCTGTGATCAAGGGCACTGCCCACGAAGAGGCGGCGAAGAAACTGGCTGACTTCTCGGCCAGCCCTGAGGCGATGGAGCTCTACAAGGAAAACTTCGCCGTGCTCGCCCAGCCGGGCATCGCCAAGCCACAGACCGAACTGCCGGCCGACTACGAACAGCGCCTGATCAAGAACGACTTCGCCTGGGCCTCGAAGAACCGCGACGAGATCCTCACCGAATGGCGCAAGCGCTATGACGGCAAGTCCGAGAAAGTGGCGGCCAAGTAAGATTTTTATCGGCTGAAAGGGCCTCATCGCGAGCAAGCTCGCTCCCACAGGAGTACGCATTCCAATGTGGGGGCGGGCTTGCTCGCGAAAGCGGTTTCAAATTCAGGACAAGACCCCATGACACAACACAACGACATGCTGATCGTCGGCGCCGGCATCCTGGGTTTGTCCCACGCGTATGCCGCCGCCAAGCGCGGTCTCAAGGTCAGGGTTTTCGAGCGCAACGCAACACCCGTCGGCGCTTCGGTGCGCAACTTCGGCCAGGCACTGGTCACTGGCCAACCGCCGGGGCCAATGCTGGAACTGGCCCGCGCCAGTCGCGGAATCTGGGGTGATTGGGCCCAGCTCGCCGGCCTGCAACTCAAGCGCAATGGCTCGTACCTGTTCGCCCGCACCGAGGCGGAAGAACAGCTGCTGCAAGCCTTTTGCGACGGCCGCGCGGTGGAGCACGGTTACCGTGTCGAGCTGTTGCGCGGTGCCGCATTGCGCGATTTGTATGGCGGTCAGTTCCGCCATCATCGCGCGGCGTTGCATGGCATGGACGACCAGCAGTTGTATTCGCGCGAAGCGATTCCGGCGCTGATCGACTTCCTGCGCCGCGACCTGGGCGTCGAGTTTCACTTCTCCACCCTGGTCCGCGATATCGAACCGGGCCGCTTGTACAGCACCGCCGGCAGCTTCAGTGCCGAGCAGATCATTGTCTGCTCCGGCCACGATTATCAGACGTTACTGGCCGAACAGATCGCTGAGCTCGAGCCGCAAATTTGCCGCCTGCAAATGCTCCGCGCCCGACCGCAAATCCACCTCAACCTGCAACACGCGTTGCTCACCGGTTTGAGCTGCGTGCACTACGGCGCCTTCGCCGACTTGCCGGAGGCCGCGGCAGTACAGGCAGAAATCCTGCAGTACGCGCCGCACCTGCACGAAAACGGTATCCACTTGCTGATCAGCCCGACACCCTATGGCGAATTGATCATTGGTGATTCGCACCATTACGGCAGCGATCCGTCACCCTTCAATGCCGAGCAGGTCGACGACTGGATGATCGAGCTGGCTGAGCAGACCCTGGGCTGCAAGGTGCAAGTGGTCGAACGCTGGCAGGGGGTCTATGGTTCACGGGGGCCGGGACCGTTTTCGTTCCTGCGCCCGGCAAAAGGCCTGAGCGTGGCGTTGATGCACACCGGTGTCGGCATGAGCGTCGGGCCGGCGATGGCTGAACGAAACATCGCAGCTGTATTGGGGGAAATCTGATGGGGCGCAATGAACAAGTGGTCGCCGAAGTATTCAGTCTGTACGAGCGTTTTGGCGACAGCGATTACATCGGTGAGCCGGTTTCGCAGATCGAGCACATGTCTCAGGCGGCGGAACTGGCCATGGCCGAAGGTTACGACGATGAGGTGGTGCTGGCAGCGTTCTTTCATGACATCGGGCATATCTGCGCTGAAAGCGCGGAGAACATGGGCGGCTTCGGGGTGGTCAGCCATGAGCGGCTCGGTGCCGACTACCTGCGTCGCGCTGGTTTTGGCGAGCGTATGGCTCGGCTGGTCGAGTACCACGTGCAGGCCAAGCGTTACCTGACGCTCAAGGAGGCGGGATACTACGAGCGCTTGAGTGAAGCCAGTCGCCGAACCCTGGAATATCAGGGCGGGGTGATGACGACTGAAGAGGCTGAGGCGTTCGAGAAGGACCCATTGTGTGCCGTGAGCTTGCGCATGCGCCAGTGGGATGAGCTGGCGAAAGAGATGCATGTGCCGGTGATTGATCTGGCGGTGTTGAAGGGCAAGGCGGTGCGGCTGTTGGCTGCATAAAGCCTTTGAACCGAGGCGCGGCCATCGTCGGAACGCCGCCCGGAGCAAGCTCGCCCCCACATTGGATCTGTGTCTGGACACAGATTGATGTCCCAGCACAAAACCCTGTGGGAGCGAGCTTGCTCGCGATGGCGTCAGTCCAGGCAAAGCAAGTGTTCCTGCCTCTACAGCTGTTGTGCCAGAACCTCGATCTGCTCCTGCCGCTCCGCCTGATTCAATTTTGAATGAGGATTGAGCGACGACCACTGCGGATGCGCCCGCGCCTTGTTCAGGGTCTCGGGCAGTTTGCCTTCGCGCCAGGTTTTATCCTGTGGCGTGGCCACCTGAATGCTGTCCATCGCCGCGTGCCCACGGGCATTGAGCGCTTGCAGCAATTGCCGCTGGCGCAACGCCAACAGGCGCAACACGTTGTCATCCACCGTCAGTTCGCGCTGGCCCTTGATCTTGCCGAGCAAGCGACTGCCATAACTGCGGGCGGTTTGCAGCGCGCCGCCGGCAATCGCTCCGGCCAATGCCGCCGCGCCTAGCGTGATGCCGCCCACCAGCAAATCGACCCCGGCCCCGGCAGCGGCACCCGCTGCGATACCACCACCGACCCGAACGCCCAGTTGTTTCAGGGTTTCCGGGTTGAACAAATCGTCGCCCCAACGACCGTCGAGCAGCGGCAAATCACTGGCCGCGGCATCCTGTGGACGGAAGGCATAGAGCTTGAGCAGGGCCTCGACGCAACGCTGCTCACGCTGGCGTACGGCTTTGCGCAGTTCGCTGATCGCCTGTTGTTCCTGCTCGGCTTCACTGACCACGCTGCGCCGGCAGGCCGCGCAATCGATCAGCAATTCGGCAATCAATCGCTCGGCGCTTTGTTGGCGAGCCAGACGCTGGGTCTGCTGGTCGGCGATCAGGCGTTCGAGTTGTGGTCGGGCCGTTTCCAGCAGCAGGGCGAGACTTTCATAGAGGCGACGCTCGCCATCCTCCGGCGGTGCGACGCTGTCGAAGCGCACCAAGGCATGCAAGCCCAGCCTCGCCAGCGCTTCACGCCATGCCGGCTCGCGGTGGTTGGTGCTGCTGACGAAGTTCAGCACCGGCAGCAAGGGTTTGCCGCAACTGGCCAGCACTTCCAGCTCGTCGCGATACTTGGCGAGCACCGGCTCACGGGCGTCGATCACGTAGAGCCCGGCGTCCGACGCCAGCAACTGGCGCAGCACTTTGGCCTCCTGTTCGAAGCGTTGCCGGGCTTCGCTGCCATCCAGGAAACGCGCCAGCCGCGCCGGACCGTCGAGGCGTTCGCCAGGCCGCTCCAGGCGTTCGAGGTAGTCGAGCAGGGCGATGGCGTCTTCCAGGCCCGGGGTGTCGTAGAGATCGAGCAAGGGCTCGCCGTCCACCGACAACCGTGCGCCCTCGACATGCCGCGTGGTGCTGGGACGATGGGACACTTCACCGAAGCCGACGTCGCGGGTCAGGGTGCGCAGCAGTGAGGTTTTACCGACGTTGGTGTGGCCGACCACGGCGAGTTTCAGGGGATTAGTCATGACCCGTCTCCAGCCAGTTCATCGGTGCACAATCGGCAAACGGCAGCTCAAGCTGTTGTAGCGCCACATGCCAGTCGCCCAGGCGCTCGGCGTCCAGCGCTTCACCGGGGGGCGCCTGCAACAACCACACTCGGGTGGCGCTGGCGCTGCGGGCCAGTTCGGCAATCAGGGCCAGGCTACCGCGATCCGGCGAGCGCCGTGGATCGCACGCAATGGCCAAGCGTGCCGGGGGAAAGCGGGTCAATTGTTCGAGGAGTTTGTGTCGAGATTCGCGGCTGTCGAGGATGCCAGCGTTGCTCACGTTTTTCGGTAATTGCGGTGGCCACGGGCGGTCGTCGTCCAGCTCGATGGCGACCAATAGAGCACCATCACTTTGTTGTTCGCTGACGCCGCTTTCCACGCGATGCAGTTGCTCAGGCGCCGCATCGCTGATGCCGAGACGCTCGCTGGTGGGCATCAAACGTTCGCGAAGCTGTGCGTAGCCGGGCAGGTTCAAATCCAGTCGGAGCGCCGTTTGCCCGGATTTCCAGCGCCACAGGCAAAACAGTGCGAGCAGCAGGCGCGGCAAAATCCCATAGACCAGCAGAACGCCAACCAGCCATGCTGCCCAGGCCTGGCGGGCGCTTTCGATACTCAGAGCCGCGTCGCCGCTGGCACGGATCATCTGCTCGGTGGGAACACTGAAACCGAGCAGGGCCGGCAGGGCGCCAAGCGCCTGGGTTACGGCAATAAAGGTGTCGGCACTGAGGATGGTGGTTTCCCAGACGAAGCCGTAGCGCCGGGTTGCCATCAGTGTCAGCAGAATGACCAAGGCGCTGATCATCGCCAGCAACCACAGGCCGTTGACCACTACGCCGATGGCCCAGCGATTGAGCTTCTGCCGTTGCAACAACAGGAGCAGGGCGGGGGCCAGTTGCGTGGCCTTGGCGTCCCGGGCGAGTTTTTCACTTAGCCACAGCCATAGTCGCCCGAGGCTGGCGTCGTGTTCTCCGGCAAACGCCAGGCCCAGGGCCCAACTCAGCAGCAGGATCAGGTTGAGCCCGAGCAGGCTGCCCAAGGCCCAGAACACATTCACCGGGTGCAGGCCATCGCCCATTGCGGCAAAGGCCAGGCCGGCGCCGCTGATCACCGCCAGCACCGCCATTACGATCAGCGCCAGTCGTGCGCCCTGCAGCCAGTGTTGGAGGGCTGCGGTCAGGCCATCGCGTTCAGCCAGCCACAGGGCCCGGCGTTGAATGCGCGACGGCAAATCACCGCCGACGCTACGGGCCAGCCGGTTGGCTTCAAGGTCTTCCAAGGGGCCTGCGTGTTCTTCGCGCAGTCGGATGGTTTCTGTCAGCCAGAGGGTATTGAGTTCAGTCACGCGGCATCCCGTCGCTTAATTGAGCTGTGAGCATAACCGCTGTGGCGCTTATCGGCGAAAGCGAGGCTCTGGTATCCTCGCCGGCATGACTAAATCACTCCCCCTCAGCCTGATCGCAGCCCTCGGTGAAAACCGTGTGATCGGCGTCGACAACAGCATGCCCTGGCACTTGCCGGGGGACTTCAAATATTTCAAGGCCACCACCCTGGGCAAGCCGATCATCATGGGGCGCAAGACCTGGGACTCACTCGGTCGTCCGTTGCCGGGCCGCCTGAACATCGTGGTCAGCCGTCAAACGGATCTGCAGCTCGAAGGCGCGGAGGTTTATCCGTCGCTGGAAGCCGCCGTTGTCCGCGCCGAAGCATGGGCGAAGGAACAGGGCGTCGAAGAGCTGATGCTGATTGGTGGCGCGCAGTTGTATGCGCAAGGGCTGGCGCAGGCTGATCGGTTATACCTGACCCGCGTGGCGCTGAGCCCGGAAGGGGATGCGTGGTTTCCGGAATTTGATTTGGGCCAGTGGAAGCTGGTTTCCAACACCGAAAATCCGGCGGTGGATGACAAGCCGGCCTACAACTTCGAAGTCTGGGAAAAGGTTTAAAAGCTTCGCGAGCAGGCTCGCACAGTGGGTTTGAGGTGAATCACAAATTGTGTGAACACCCAAAATCCCTGTGGGAGCGAGCTTGCTCGCGATAGCGGTCTTTCAGACGCTACTCAAGCCTGAGCCAACGCCGAATGCTCATCCGCATCCAGCAATTCTTTATCAGTCTGCTGCATCACCTGGCTGGTAATCGCCCCAGCCGTCATCGAACCACTGACGTTCAATGCCGTACGCCCCATATCAATCAGTGGCTCGACCGAAATCAGCAACGCCACCAGTGACACCGGCAAGCCCATCGCCGGCAGCACGATCAGCGCCGCAAACGTCGCGCCGCCACCCACTCCGGCCACACCGGCCGAGCTCAGGGTCACAATCGCCACCAGTGTCGCGATCCACAGCGGGTCCAGCGGGTTGATGCCCACAGTCGGCGCCACCATCACCGCCAACATCGCCGGGTACAGGCCGGCACAACCGTTCTGGCCGATGGTCGCGCCGAACGAAGCGGCGAAACTGGCGATGGACTGCGGGATGCCCAGGCGGCGGGTCTGCGCCTCGATGCTCAACGGAATCGTCGCAGCGCTGGAGCGGCTGGTGAAGGCAAACGTCAGCACCGGCCAGATCTTGCGGAAGAAGCGCAGCGGATTGATCCCGGCGGCCGACACCAGCACGCCATGCACCACAAACATCAGGCCAAGGCCGATGTAAGACACCACGACAAAACTGCCGAGCTTGATGATGTCTTGCAGGTTGGAGCCAGCGACCACTTTGGTCATCAGCGCCAGCACACCGTACGGGGTCAGCTTCATCACCAGACGCACCAGGCGCATCACCCAGGCTTGCAGGGTGTCGATGGCGTTGATCACTTTCTGACCTTTCTCGGCATCATCCTTGAGCAGTTGTAGCGCCGCGACACCCAGGAACGCAGCGAAAATCACCACACTGATGATCGACGTCGGCTTGGCTCGCGCCAGGTCGGCGAACGGGTTTTGCGGAATGAACGACAGCAACAGCTGCGGCACATTCAGGTCGGCGACCTTGCCGGCGTAATCGGTCTGGATGGTTTGCAGGCGCGCCATTTCCTGGGTGCCGGCCACCAGGCCTTCGGCGGTCATGCCGAACAGGTTGGTCAGGCCGATACCGATCAACGCCGCGATGGCCGTGGTGAACAGCAGCGTGCCGATGGTCAGGAAGCTGATCTTGCCTAGCGATGAGGCGTTGTGCAGGCGGGCCACGGCGCTGAGGATCGAGGCGAACACCAAGGGGATCACGATCATTTGCAGCAATTGCACATAACCGTTGCCCACCAGATCGAACCAGCCGATCGAGGCTTTCAGCACCGGGTTGCCGGCACCGTAGACCGTGTGCAAGGCCACACCGAACGCCACGCCCAGCACCAGTGCGAGCAGGACTTTTTTCGCCAGGCTCCAAGTGGTGTGGCGGGTTTGCGCCAGGCCCAGGAGCAGGGCGAGGAACACCAGCAGATTGAGAATCAGCGGCAGATTCATTGGAACTCCCATTAGACTTTTGCCAGCTGCCTTCCGGGGCAGCTGCGAACCGGCAAGCCTAACAGCTTGAAAACTAATGAATTAATATCAAAAACGTAGGGTGTCCGTCGTTTTTGGAATAAGCGGATGTCGCTGTCAGAAATGCAACTGACGCGAAAGGGACGCGGACGGTCGCTGACAGACGAGGACTGTCACACTTATTTGTTAGCGTCGATACCTTTCACATTCAGGGAGAAACGCCGATGAAGTTCGCACCGAAATTACTGGCTGCAGCACTTTGCCTGGGCCTT
Source organism: Pseudomonas sp. EU05-FHT14B02 (assembly GCF_058791055.1). Classification (NCBI taxonomy): domain Bacteria; kingdom Pseudomonadati; phylum Pseudomonadota; class Gammaproteobacteria; order Pseudomonadales; family Pseudomonadaceae; genus Pseudomonas; species Pseudomonas sp. EU05-FHT14B02. The sequence continues at coordinate 58,152 of NZ_JBYTDD010000020.1, forward strand.
GCCGGCCAGGTTTTCGCAACGGATCTGAAACACTGGCCAGCCGATCAGGCCAAGGCACTGGACGCGATGATCGCGGCCAACGCCAACAAAGGTAACTACGCAGTTTTCGACATGGACAACACCAGTTACCGCTATGACCTGGAAGAGTCATTGCTGCCGTTCATGGAAAACAAGGGCCTGATCACCCGCGACAAACTCGATCCCTCCCTGAAGCTGATGCCGTTCAAGGACACCGCCGACCACAAGGAAAGCCTGTTCAGCTACTACTACCGCCTCTGTGAAGTCGACGACATGGTTTGCTATCCATGGGTCGCCCAGGTGTTCTCCGGCTTTACGCTCAAGGAACTCAAGGGCTACGTCGACGAGATGATGGCGTCGGGCAAACCGGTACCGGCCACTTATTACGAAGGCGACGTGGTCAAGAAACTCGACGTCAACCCGCCGAAGATCTTCACGGGCCAGCAAGAGCTGTACAACAAACTGATGGAGAACGGCATCGAGGTCTATGTGATGACCGCCGCCTCCGAAGAACTGGTGCGCATGGTCGCGGCCGATCCGAAGTACGGCTACAACGTAAAACCGCAGAACGTGATCGGCGTGTCGCTGCTGCTCAAGGACCCGAAGACTGGCGAGCTGACCACTGCGCGCAAGCAGATCACCGCCGGCAAGTATGACGAGAAGGCCAACCTCGGCCTTGAAGTGACCCCATACCTGTGGACCCCGGCGACCTGGATGGCCGGCAAGCACGCGGCAATTCTGACCTACATCGATGAGTGGAAAAAACCGGTGCTGGTCGGCGGCGATACCCCGACCAGTGACGGTTACATGTTGTTCCACAGTGTTGACGTGGCCAAGGGCGGCATCCACCTGTGGGTCAACCGCAAAGACAAATACATGACCCAGATCCAAGGCATGATGGCCAAGCACGCTGCGGCCCAGGCCAAGGAAGGGCTCACCGTGACTGCCGACAAGAACTGGGTGGTCGTCAAGCCTGAAGAAATCCAGTAATTGTAGGAGCGAGCTTGCTCGCGATGGTCGTTAACGATGACGCGTGCTGTCTGATTTGACGCGGTGTCCTTGCGTTCATCGCGAGCAAGCTCGCTCCTACAGTTTGATCGGTGTTGTTCCCCAATCCAGTGTTCAACGCAGATCCATTGTGGGAGCGAGTTTGCTCGCGATGAGGCCAGTCGGTGCAATGAAAGCCTCTGTTTGATCGACATCCTCTGACAGTCGCAACCTACGCTTTCTTGCATAAGGGACTACGACTACGCCAGAATCCGCCGGCTTGTGCGCCTTGCTCCTGGACTCTACCGTCTACCTGTCGCTGAACATCAGTGATCGGGTTTGGTAGCCCGGCTGTGTAGGGTGCAAAACATCATGATTTGCAGACGTTCTTGCGTCTCTGCTTTTTATGGTGGTCATGCACAGGGCGCTTTCGGGGGCGCCGGTTTCCTTACACCCCGGTCTACCAACCTGCGCATGGCCGCCACCCTTCGTTTGGTAGCGAGGGTGATGGCTCCTTGTCTTATGGTGTAAGGAGTTTTATCTATGCTCAAAATTACCCCCGATCCTCCGCGCAAACCCAGCCGAACATTCCTGATCGCACCCGGCCTCGACACCGAAACCCTGTTGGCCCACGCCTGCGAATCCCTCGCCTCGGCCAATGTCATGGCCAGCGATTTCGCCGGCCTGCTGGAAGGCTCCCAACGCAGCACGATGCTGGGGATTGCGCAGGTCATCATGCTGGGCGAGCTGGCGGTGAACCAGGCCCTCGATAATCTCGATCCACAGGAATAGTTCTGCCCTTGTAGGAGCGAGCCTGCTCGCGATGGTCGTCAACGATAACGCTGGAAGCCTGACACCCAGCGGCGTTCTCCAGTCCATCGCGAGCATGCTCGCTCCTACAGGTGAAAGGTGACTGGCAGAAACAAAAATGCCCCGCACTGGGCGGGGCATTTTTTGTCCGACGGTTATGCCTTACAGCCCGTCGAGCATCGCCTTGTTACGCACAGCACCCTTGTCGGCGCTGGTCGCCAGCAGGGCGTAGGCTTTCAACGCGGTGGTCACTTTACGTGGACGCACTTCCACCGGTTTCCAGCCTTTCTTATCCTGCTCGACCCGGCGTGCCGCCAGTTCTTCGTCGCTGACCAAGAGGTTGATCGAGCGGTTCGGAATGTCGATCAGCACTTTGTCGCCGTCCTGCACCAGGCCGATTGCGCCGCCGGCAGCCGCTTCAGGCGAAGCGTGGCCGATGGATAGGCCCGAGGTACCGCCGGAGAAACGGCCGTCGGTCAACAGGGCGCAGGCTTTGCCCAGGCCTTTGGATTTCAGGTACGACGTCGGGTACAGCATTTCCTGCATGCCCGGGCCGCCTTTCGGGCCTTCGTAGCGAATGATGACGATGTCGCCTTCCTTCACTTCGTCCGCGAGGATGCCGCGTACGGCGCTGTCCTGGCTTTCGAAGATCTTGGCGTTGCCTTCGAACACGTGGATCGACTCGTCGACGCCGGCGGTTTTCACCACGCAGCCGTCCAGGGCGATGTTGCCGTAGAGCACGGCCAGGCCGCCTTCTTGCGAGTAAGCATGCTCGACACTGCGGATACAGCCGTTTTCACGGTCGTCGTCCAGGGTTTCCCAACGAGTCGACTGGCTGAACGCGGTTTGCGTCGGGATGCCTGCAGGACCGGCCTTGAAGAAGTGGTGCACGGCTTCGTCGGTGGTCTGGGTGATGTCCCACTTGGCAATGGCTTCTTCCATGCTGCGGCTGTGCACGGTCGGCAACTGGGTGTGCAGCAGGCCGCCACGGGCCAGCGAGCCGAGGATGCTGAAGATGCCGCCAGCGCGGTGCACGTCTTCCATGTGGTACTTCTGGATGTTCGGCGCGACCTTGCACAGTTGCGGTACGTTGCGCGAAAGACGGTCGATGTCGCGCAGGTCGAAATCGATCTCGGCTTCCTGGGCAGCAGCCAGCAAGTGCAGGATGGTGTTGGTGGAACCGCCCATGGCGATGTCCAGGGTCATGGCGTTTTCGAACGCCTGGAAGTTGGCGATGTTGCGCGGCAACACCGACTGATCGTTCTCGCCGTAGTAACGCTTGCACAGCTCGACGATGGTGCGGCCGGCCTGCAGGAACAGCTGCTCGCGGTCGCTGTGGGTGGCCAGGGTCGAACCGTTGCCCGGCAAGGCCAGGCCCAGGGCTTCGACCAGGCAGTTCATCGAGTTGGCGGTGAACATGCCGGAGCACGAACCGCAAGTCGGGCAAGCGCTGCGCTCGTACTCGGCGACTTTCTCGTCAGAAGCGCTGGAGTCGGCGGCGATCACCATGGCGTCGACCAGGTCGAGACCGTGGCTGGCCAGTTTGGTCTTGCCGGCTTCCATCGGGCCGCCGGACACGAAGATCACCGGGATATTCAGGCGCAGGGACGCCATCAGCATGCCAGGGGTGATCTTGTCGCAGTTGGAGATGCAGACGATGGCGTCGGCGCAGTGGGCGTTGACCATGTACTCGACGGAGTCGGCGATGATCTCGCGGCTCGGCAGCGAATACAGCATGCCGTCGTGGCCCATGGCGATGCCGTCATCGACAGCGATGGTGTTGAATTCTTTTGCCACACCGCCAGCGCGTTCGATCTCGCGGGCGACCAGTTGGCCCAGATCTTTCAGGTGCACGTGCCCCGGTACGAACTGGGTGAAGGAGTTGGCAATGGCGATGATCGGCTTCTTGAAGTCGTCATCTTTCATCCCTGTGGCGCGCCACAGTGCGCGGGCGCCGGCCATGTTGCGGCCGTGGGTGGATGTTTTCGAGCGGTAATCAGGCATGAAGCACTCCGGGCGGCTAATCAGGTATCAAAAGGGAAGTGAGCTTCTATTGACGTCTGGAACACTCAGAAATGGCCGCGTGTCCGGAAGTTGCCGATAACTTTGCGGGATCGCCGCGCGCTTCAGCTTGAGCTCATAAACCCGCCGGGGATGACTGGCGATGAATGTTCGCGATTCTACACGGCTGGCGGCTGGAGGGAATGGCTGCAAGCATTCACAAGACGTTCGGCGACCGCCCCCGTAGGAGCGAGCTCGCTCGCGATGAACCCGAGAACGCCGCGGGGTGTCAGGTTCCCCGCGTTATCGTTGACGACCATCGCGAGCGAGCTCGCTCCTACAGTATTAAAGCCACATGGCATCCCACAGCGGGTAGTCTCCAACCCGAGACACAAGTCCGGCGCGCAAGGGGTTGGCGATGATGTATCGGGCGGCTGCTTTCAGGTCTTCCTCGTGGCGCAGGGCTCGGTCGAAGTAACCCTTTTGCCATAGCGTTTCGTGGCGGCCTCTTCGCTGGTTGATGGCGCGAGCACTTCTGGATTTGGCCGCCTGCATCAGTTTCGGCAAATCACCGTTGTGCAATTCAACCAGCCAATGAAAGTGATCCGGCATGAGCACCCAGGCTATCGAGGTGGCATTGCCGGCTTCATGAGCTCTTCTGAATTCGTTCACTACCAAACGTCCAACGTACAAATCATTGAAGATAGGTTGCCGTTCATGGGTGACTGCGGTCAGGAGATAGATGCGCCCGGGTTCCGAGCGGCGGCCAGTACGTAAACGGTTAGCTTGTGGGGTGTTGGACATTCCGTTGTCCTCTTCTGTGGTTAGAAGAGAAACGGTAGGCGCGGGGTGGGAGGTTGTCGTTTCGACAGTGGATCTGGATGTGTCTTGCACCCTGTAGGAGCCAGCTCGCTCGCGACGAATCCAAAGACGCCGCGGGGCATCAGGTTCCCCGCGTTATCGTTGACGACCATCGCGAGCAAGCTCGCTCCTACAGTGGTTTGGGTTGTTAGCTGTTTGGCAGCAACCGGCAGGTAATGCTCTTGATGTAGCGGGTTTCCGGGATGGCCGGATGCACCGGATGATCCGGACCCTGGCCGCCGCGTTCGAGCATCTGGATATTGCGGTCCAGGTGGCGGGCGCTGGTCAGCAGGATGTTCTGCAGGTCGTCTTCCGGCAGGTGCATCGAGCAGGAGGCGCTGAACAGGATGCCGTCCTTGGTGAGCAGGCGCATGGCTTGTTCGTTCAGGCGGCGGTAGGCGCCTTCGCCGTTTTTCATGTCTTTCTTGCGTTTGATGAACGCCGGCGGGTCGGCCACGATCACGTCGAAGCGTTCTTCGCTGGCTTTCAGTTCTTTGAGGGCTTCGAACACGTCGCCTTCGATGCAGGTCATTTTTTCGGCGAAGCCGTTCAGCGCGGCGTTGCGCTCGACGCCGTCGAGGGCGAAGGCCGATGCGTCAACGCAGAACACTTCACTGGCGCCGAATGCGGCAGCCTGCACGCCCCAACCGCCGATGTAGCTGTAGAGGTCCAGTACGCGCTTGCCCTTGGCATAAGGCGCCAGGCGTGCGCGGTTCATGCGGTGGTCGTAGAACCAGCCGGTTTTCTGACCCTGGATGACTGGCGCTTCGAATTTCACGCCGTTCTCTTCGAGGGCAACCCACTCCGGCACCAGGCCGAACACGGTTTCGACGTAGCGGTTGAGGCCTTCGGCGTCACGGGCAGCGGAGTCGTTCTTGAACAGAATGCCGCTTGGCTTGAGCACTTGGGTCAGCGCCGCGATCACGTCGTCTTTATGGGCTTCCATGGTCGCCGATGCGATCTGCACCACCAGGATGTCGCCGAAACGGTCAACCACCAGGCCTGGCAACAGGTCGGAGTCGCCGTAGACCAGGCGATAGTACGGTTTGTCGAACAGGCGCTCGCGCAGGGACAGGGCTACGTTCAGGCGGTGCACCAGCAGCGATTTGTCCAACGGCAGCTTGATGTCGCGCGACAGCAAACGGGCGCAGATCAGGTTGTTCGGGCTCATGGCGACGATACCCAGCGGCTTTCCGCCGGCGGCTTCGAGGATCGCCTGGTCGCCGGCCTTGAAACCGTGCAAAGGCGTAGCGGCTACATCGATTTCGTTGCTGTAGACCCACAAGTGACCGTTGCGCAGACGACGGTCGGCGTTGGCTTTGAGGCGCAGGCTAGGCAGGGACATGTCGTCGCTCCGGAAAAAAGAGCGGGAGTATAGCGTGTTGAGGCCCCGGATTGGCCTGCAAGTGGACATGTGGCGAGCGTTGTCTTGAGATTTGGTATGTCGGATCCAACTTTATAAAGGTTAGAATCGCCGCCTGACCCAGAGTGTGCACACATGTCCCAAGAGCTGACTTCCGAACAGATCCAACAAGCCCTGCAGGGCATCAGCGTACCGGCCCAGCCGCAAATCATGGTGGATTTGCAGATGGAGCAGTACATGCCCGACCCGGATCTGGAAGTTATCGCCAAACTGATCTCCCAGGATCCTGGGCTTTCCGGCTCCCTGCTGAAAATCGTCAATTCGCCGTATTACGGACTGAGCAACAAGATTGCTTCGATCCAGCGCGCGGTGAATCTGCTGGGCAGCCGCTCGGTCATCAACTTGATCAATGCACAGTCGATCAAGGGCGAGATGAATGACGACACCATTGTCACTCTGAACCGTTTCTGGGACACCGCCCAGGACGTGGCAATGACCTGCCTGACTCTGGCCAAGCGTATCGGCGTTGAAAATGGCGATGAAGCGTATGCCTTGGGCTTGTTCCATGACTGCGGCGTTCCCTTGATGCTCCAGCGTTTCCCCGACTACATGGGTGTACTGGAGCAGGCCTATGCCAACGCCAGCGCCGAATGCCGGGTGGTCGACACGGAGAACCAGGTGTTCAATACCAATCACTCGGTGGTCGGGTATTACACGGCCAAGTCCTGGCGTCTGCCGGAACATGTGAGTGCTGCGATCGCCAATCACCACAATGCCCTGGCGATATTCAGTGATGAGTCTTCGCGCAACAGTTCGTTGAAGAACCTGCTGGCGATCCTGAAGATGGCCGAGCATATTTGCGCGTCGCACCGGGTGCTGGGTAATCAGACCGAAGATCACGAGTGGAACAGTATCGCGCCGCTGGTGCTCGATTATGTCGGCCTCTCGGACTACGACTTCGAGACCCTCAAACAGACGATCCGTGACCTCGGCACTCATCGCTGAGTGTCGGAACCTTCCAGGCCATGTGCCTGATCCGAGAGCACCATGCCTGAATTGCCAGAAGTCGAAACCACCCGTCGCGGTATCGCGCCGTTCCTGGAAGGCCAGCGGGTCAGCAGGGTGATCGTGCGTGAACGCCGCTTGCGCTGGCCAATTCCCGAGGACCTTGATGTGCGGTTGTCCGGGCAGCGCATCGTACTGGTGGAGCGTCGCGCCAAGTACCTGCTGATCAATGCCGAAGTCGGCACCTTGATCAGCCATTTGGGCATGTCAGGCAATTTGCGTCTGGTGGAGGCCGGGCTGCCGGCGGCCAAGCATGAGCATGTGGACATCGAACTGGAGTCGGGTCTGGCCCTGCGTTACACCGACCCAAGGCGTTTCGGCGCAATGCTCTGGAGCCTCGACCCGCTAAATCACGAATTGCTGATCCGCCTGGGGCCTGAGCCGCTGACCGACCTGTTCGACGGCGAACGCCTTTTCCAGCTGTCCCGTGGACGTTCGATGGCGGTCAAGCCGTTCATCATGGATAACGCGGTAGTGGTGGGCGTCGGCAATATCTACGCGACCGAAGCGTTGTTCGCAGCCGGGATCGACCCGCGCCGCGAAGCCAAGGGCATTTCCCGTGCGCGTTACTTGAAGCTGGCTATCGAGATCAAGCGCATCCTGGCGGCCGCTATCGAGCGCGGTGGTACCACGCTGCGGGACTTTATCGGTGGTGATGGTCAGCCTGGATATTTCCAGCAGGAACTGTTCGTGTACGGTCGCGGCGGCGAGCACTGCAAAGTCTGTGGCACGGGCCTGCGGGAAGTGAAACTCGGGCAGCGCGCCAGCGTTTTTTGCCCGCGTTGTCAGAGCTGAAAGTCAGTCAGATTTTCAGTGAGGCGGATGACGTCATCGCGAGCAAGCTCGCTCCCACAGGGGTTATCGAGTCATTGTAGGAGCTAGCTTGCTCGCGATAGCGGCCTGAAAGGCGCCAGAAGCCTCAAGCCTTGCCGGTAATCTTGCGGTACTTCTCCATCAACTGTTCTTCAGTTTCCGGATGAGCTTCGTCCAGTGGAATGCAATCCACCGGGCAGACCTGCTGGCACTGCGGTTCGTCGTAGTGGCCGACACACTGGGTGCACAGGTTCGGGTCGATCACGTAGATCTCTTCGCCTTGGGAAATGGCGGCGTTCGGGCACTCAGGTTCGCAGACGTCGCAGTTGATGCAATCGTCGGTGATGATCAGGGACATGCTAACTCCAGCCGGGGCGGCAGGCCCGGGCGCAATAAACCAATGCGCCTAATTGTGCCGCATTGGCGCTGTGGGAGCGAGCATGCTCGCGAAAAACCTGAGAGCGCCGCGGGGTGCCAGGCTTCCAGCGTCATCGTTGACGCCCATCGCGAGCAGGCTCGCTCCTACAGTTTGCGGGGATTACTTCTTGAAACGTTCGGTCAGTGCGTCCGCCACCACAGGGTGCACGAACTTGGTGATATCGCCGCCCAGGGCTGCGATTTCACGGACCAGCGTCGAGGAAATGAACGAATAACGCTCGGACGGGGTCAGGAACAGGCTTTCCACATCCGGCGCCAACTGGCGGTTCATGTTCGCCAACTGGAATTCGTATTCGAAGTCCGACACCGCGCGTAAACCACGCAGGAACACGTTGGCATTCTGCTCTTTGGCAAAGTGCGCCAGCAGCGTCGAGAAGCCGACGACTTCAACGTTCGGCAGATGTTTAGTCACCTCGCGCGCCAGTTCTACCCGTTGTTCCAGAGGAAACAACGGGTTTTTCTTCGGGCTCGCGGCGACGGCGATGATCACGTGATCGAACAGGCGCGAGGCGCGTTCGACCAGATCGCCATGGCCCTTGGTAATAGGGTCGAAGGTACCTGGGTACAACACTCGGTTCATCGCGTCGTCCTGGCGGGAATCCGTTGGGGAGTCGGATGGTATCGCAGCCTTCCCGGTCGGCCAAGTCGCCTGTTGGGTAAGAAAGCACTATAGACGATGAGAATTATCGTCATTTTCATGGGTTTTTTAAACGCATCGCCAGGGATGTCGCCAGTTGCGCCGTCAGTCCGTAGACCGACAGCTGCGGGTTGGCGCCAATGCTGGTGGGGAACAGCGAGCCGTCGTGGATTGACAGATTGCCCAGTTGATGATGCCGGCCGAGGCTGTCGGTCACTGCGATTGTCGGGTCTTCACCCATGGCGCAACCGCCCATCACATGGGCGCTGCCCAGGCGTGTGCGGTACAACTCCAGGCTCAGGCCGTCGATCAGCGTGCGCGCTTCGGCGAGGGTCTTCACGTAGCGGGCGTCGGCGTGCATCGGCATCACGGCCTTGGCGCCACCGGCAAACTGTATCTCGGCCATGGTATGGAACGCCCGGCGCAATCCATCCCAGGCGTAGGGTGATAGCTGATAGTCCAGCACTGGCGTGTCATCGCTGCGCAATTCGACGCTGCCACCGGGGCTGTCCGGGTGAAAACCGTCCCGCAGCAACGCCAGCATGGCGTGGGTATGGGCCAGATTGGCCATGTGTTGCGAGTTTTCCTGACCGAAACCACCGAGCAATGTCGTGGCCAGCGCCGGGTGCAGAGGAGGGACTTCCAGTTTGTAGGACATTTTGCCCGTGGTGCCGTCCTGCCATTGGAAATGGTCGGAATAGATCGACTGCGGCGCGCCGTAGAAGGGGTTGACCACTTTGTCGAACAACGCGGCGGACATGTTTACCGGGTGCAGGAATGTGCGTTTGCCCAGGCGCTTGTGCGGGTCGGGTGCCCCGGAACGCATCAGCAAGGCCGGGCTGTTGATGCCGCCACCGGCCAGCACGAAATGCCGCGCTTTGACCGTGATGGTGCGTCCGGTCGGTGCGACGCAGCGTTCATCCATCGCCGAACATTGCAGGCCGGTGACCTTGTCGCCGCTGATCGTGAGTTTTTCGGCGCGGGCCAGGTAAAGCAGCTCACCGCCTTTTTCCAGTGTCGCCGGAATGGTGGTGACCATCATCGATTGCTTGGCGTTGGTCGGGCAGCCCATGCCGCAGTATCCGAGGTTCCAGCAGCCGCGAACGTTGCGCGGGATGACGTGCCATGAGTAATTCAGTGCTTCGCAGCCCTTGCGGATCACATCGTTGTTGGCGTTGGGCGGCACCATCCACGGTGCGACGCCCAGGCGTTGCTCCATTTTCTCGAACCACGGCGCCATTTCCGCCGGGCTGTGGCCTTTGACGTTGTGCTCTTTGGCCCAGTGTTCGAGGGTCGGCTCCGGGGTACGGAAACTTGAGGTCCAGTTGATCAGCGTGGTACCGCCCACCGCCCGGCCCTGGAGGATGGTGATCGCGCCGTCCTTGCTCATGCGGCCAATGCCTTCCTGATAAAGGTTGGCGTAGGCTTCGTCTTCGAGCAGCTTGAAGTCGCTGCTGGTCTTGAGGGGGCCTTCCTCGATCAGCAATACCTTGTATCCGGCTGCGCTGAGGATTTCTGCGGTGGTGCCGCCGCCGGCACCGCTGCCGATGATCGCCACGTCCGCTTCGAGTGTCAGGTCCTGGGTCAGTTGCGAGCCGTTGTAGGTTTTCCAGCCTCGGGCCATGCCTTCGCGGAACGGATCGGGTACGGGCATCTTTCAGGTTCTCTTTATTATTTTGGATGCGGTGGTGAGGCAACTGGCGCCATCGCGGGCAAGCCACGCTCCCACAGGTTTTGTGCAAAGTTTTAAACAGTGGGCGGCCCGGGATACCCGCAATGCGCCCACGATTCCTTGCGGCCGTACCAGGCCATCATCACCAGTTGCAGCAAGGAGCTGTGGCCCATACGCAACAGGCTCAACGAGCTGTTTTCCCAGCGATCGAGAAAAGCTTGGATGTCGCTGGCACTGGCGTTTTCCCAGCTGCCCCAGATCCCGGTCAGCGGCCCGCGAGTCACGGCCATGCCCAGCACATCGAACAGTTGTTGAGTCAGCTTGAGCATTTCCGGCGACAGGTGGGCCAGGCTGTAATCCAGGCTTTTCAGCGTGCCATTGACAGCCTCGGGCATCCGTTCGGCGGTCACGGCACCTTCGAGCATGACCGGGATCAACGCCCGCAAAAACAGCAGGTCGCCGCTGCGTAACGTGACGAAGCCATTGGCCGGGACGCTCGACGAACAGCCGCTGAGGCTGGCTCCGAGTCCGGCGGTGGCGAGGAAAGCTGTGGCGCCGAGGCTGAATTTAAGCAACCCGCGCCGTGACAGCGCGGGTGTATCGGACAGGCTGGGGGTCATTATTGTTATTACCCGACGGTGATTATCGTTAGCGGATGAACAGCTTCTGGATCAGCTTCTGAATCAACTTGCCGTACGGCGGATAGATCAACTTTGCGGCGTTGAACCGTTGTTTGATCAACACGCCCTTGGCTTTGCTGAAGGTGAGGAACCCTTCATGGCCGTGATAGTGGCCCATGCCCGAGGCACCAATGCCACCAAACGGCATATCGTCCTGGGCGACGTGCAGCAGGGTGTCGTTCAGGCACACGCCACCGGAATGGGTTTCGTGCAGCACGCGCTGTTGTTCGCGCTTGTCGTAGCCGAAGTAATACAGCGCCAGTGGGCGAGGGCGCTGGTTGATGTAGGCAAATGCCTGCTCCAGATCCTTGTACGGGACGATCGGCAGCAGCGGCCCGAAGATTTCGTCCTGCATCACCGTCATCTCGTCCGTGACATTGAGCAGCAGGCTATGGCTCATGCGGCGGCCCTGGCCCTGGTCGAACAGCGGCATCAGCAACGCACCCTTGCTGGTGGCGTCACTGACGTAACCGTTGAGACGCGCCAGCTGTCGCTCATTGATGATCGCGGTGTAGTCCGGGTTGTCGGCCAGCGTCGGATAAAAGCCACGGACGGCTGTGCGATAGGCTTCGACGAAACCTCCGACGCGATTCTCCGGCACCAGCACGTAGTCCGGGGCCACGCAGGTCTGGCCGGCATTCAGGGTCTTGCCGAAGGCGATGCGCTCGGCGGCGTCCTTGAGTGGCACATCCCGGGAAACGATGGCCGGGGATTTGCCGCCCAGTTCCAGGGTCACCGGGGTCAGGTTTTCCGCGGCGGCGCGCATGACGTGTTTGCCGATACTGGTGGCGCCAGTGAACAGCAGGTGATCGAACGGCAGGCGTGAAAACGCCACGCCCATATTGGCCTCGCCCAGGACCACGCAAACCAGGTCTTCGGGGAAGATTCGCGCCAGCAGTTGCTTCATCAGCAGGCCGGTCGCGGGGGTCGACTCACTGAGCTTGAGCATCACCCGATTGCCCGCCGACAGCGCGCCGACCAACGGACCGATGGCCAGATACAGCGGGTAGTTCCACGGCACGATGACCCCGACCACGCCCAGCGGTTGGTAAACCACTTTGGCCGAAGCCGGCTGGAAAGCGGCGCCCACCTTGCGTCGCGAGGCTCGCATCCAGCCCTTGAGGTGTTTGCTGGCGTAATGGATGCCGTGCAGGCTGGGCATCAGTTCCGCGAGCAGGGTTTCATCGGCGCTGCGATGGCTGAAGTCCTGGCTGATCGCATCGATCAGGGCCTGGCGTTCATTGTTCAACAAATCCTTTAGCGCCTTGAGCCATTGCTGGCGCTGCGCGGCCGGTGGCATCGGGTTGGCGGCATACGCGGCACGCTGGGCGTCGAACAGGGCCTGAAGCTCTTCCAGCGGCTGCTGTAGGTTCTGCAGGTAGGAAATTTCAGCAGTCATGGTCGGCTCCGGATTTATTGTAATGAAGCACTTTCTAGAGTCTATGCTCTAAAAAGTCAAATGACATCCTGGAACAGCCTTGTTTTATCCGCTCGCGGATAGATCTAAGATGCCTGTCAACGCACTCTGAATTAAAGCTCAAGCCATGGCCCCACGGATCAAAACCAGCGAGCGCATCGTGCAGAACAGCCTGGAGCTGTTCAACCAGCAGGGCGAGCGCAGCATCAGCACCAACCACATCGCTGCCCATATGGAAATTTCCCCGGGCAACCTGTACTACCACTTCCCGAACAAGCAGGCGATCATCGCCGTGCTGTTCAGCGAGTACGAAAGCCTGGTGGACAGCTTCCTGCGCCCGCCCCAGGGTCGTGCCGCCACGGTGGAAGACAAGCGCTTCTACCTCAAGGAGTTGCTGTCGGCGATGTGGCGCTACCGGTTTCTGCATCGCGATCTCGAACATTTGCTCGACAGCGATCCGGACCTGGCCGACCGCTATCGACGCTTCTCCCAGCGCTGCCTGATCCAGGGTTCGGCGATCTACGAAGGTTTCGTCGCCGCAGGCATCCTGAAGATGGACAAGGTGCAGATCGAGTCCCTGACCCTCAATGCATGGATCATCCTCACGTCCTGGGTGCGCTTCCTGTGCACCACGAGGGAGAACTCCAGCCACTTGAGCGAGCAGGCCATTAAACGCGGGGTGTATCAGGTGCTGGTGCTGGAAGCCGGGTTCGTCACGGATGAGGCCCGGGATGCGGTCAGTGCCTTGTTCGAAGAGTTTTACGTGCCCCTCGCCCAGGCACTGGAAGAAGTACAGTAGGATCAAGACCGACTTAATCACAGGAGCCCGCTATGCCCATTGCGCAACTGATCAGCCCGCAAGCCCTGGATCTGAAAAAGGACCAGCCGGGGTTGGTGATTCTGGATTGTCGTTTTGCCCTCGAAGACCCGGATTACGGTCAGCGCAGCTATGCCGAAGGGCACATCGCCGGTTCGAGCTATGCCGACCTTGAGCGTGATTTGAGTGGTGCGGTGGTCAAGGGCGTGACCGGGCGTCATCCGTTACCCGAGCCGGCGCAGCTGGTCGAGCGCTTGCAAGCCTGGGGCATCAATGCCGATAGCGAAGTGGTTCTGTATGACGACGGACCAGGTGCCTATGCGGCGCGGGCCTGGTGGTTGTTGGCGTGGTTGGGCAAGCGCGACGGTGTATTCATCCTCGATGGCGGTCTCAAGGCCTGGCATGCGGCTGGTTTGCCACTGAGCCTGGATGCGCCGGCGATCACCCGTGGTTCCTTTACCGGCAGTCCTGATACGGCGTTGCTGATCAGTGCCGAGCAGTTGCAAAAGCGCCTTGCACGGCCGGAACTGACCCTGCTCGATGCCCGCGCACTGCCGCGCTTCAAGGGTGAGGTGGAACCGATCGATCCGATTGCCGGGCACATCCCCGGCGCCCAGTGTGCTGCGTTTACCGAGAACCTGGGCAGTGACGGACGTTTTCTGCCGGTCGATCAGCTCAAGCAGCGTTTTGCCGCGAAACTGGGTGATCGCTCGGCGAATGATCTGGTGGCGTATTGCGGTTCCGGCGTGACGGCGTGCCACAACCTGTTTGCGTTGTGTCTGGCCGGTTATCCGTTGGGTTCGTTGTATGCCGGGTCGTGGAGCGAGTGGATCAACGAGCCTGCGCGGGGCATCGCCACCGGCGAATAAACACCACGAAACCTTGTGGGAGCGAGCTTGCTCGCGATGGGGCCATTACATTCAATATTGATGCTGATTGTTAAGCCGCCATCGCGAGCAAGCTCGCTCCCACGGGAATGGATGGGGTTTGTGAGACCTCATCAAGCCTCAAGTCCCCGCTTTGCACTGCGATACGCCCCCGGTCCAACCCCATACACCTGCTTGAACTGCCGGCTCAGATGGCTCTGGTCGGCAAACCCCAGTTGCATCGCGACTTCCAGCGGCAGACAACCACTTTGCAGCAACGCCCGCGCCCGGGCGATGCGCTGTTGCATCAGCCAGGTGTGCGGCGGCATACCGGTGGCCCGGCGGAACACCCGGGCGAAATGGAATGGCGAGAGATTGACCGCCGTCGCCAGCGCTTCCAGTGAGGGCGGTGCTGTCAATTGCGAGTGCAGCAATTCCTTGGCCAGGCTCACGGCACGGTGTTCCTTGCCGGGTTTGCCGGCATCAGGCACCGCCGCATGACGCTGCAACAGCGACAGCACCAGTTCACGCCAGACCGTTTGTTGCTGCAATGCGCTGGCGGGGCTTTCCAGCAAGCGGTGAAGTTGGCAGAAGCCGTTCACCAGATCCTGGTCGCGATACAGCGTGGCACCGAAGGCCGGCAAGTGGTGGGTTGGCAGTTCGAGTTCGGCCAGCAGCGAAGTCATCTGCCCGCTGTCCGGATAGAACGCCCGGTAAAGCCAGCCATCCTCGGTGCCTTTGTGACCGGTGTGCAGTTCATCAGGGTTGATCAGTACCAGTGTGCCGCTGCCCGCCAGGTGTTCGGCGCCACGATAGCGATAACGCTGGGCGCCGGCCATGATCATGCCGATCACATAGCCGTCATGCACATGTGGGGCGAAACGATGGTCGATGTAGCGGGCGGACAATAACTCGACCCCGGCCAGTGGCGGGGTTTGCCAGAAGTGGATTGATTCGCCTTGGTCAGCGCCCATGATTCAAGAGCGCCCTATGGCGGCCAGCCACTCGGGGATGCGTCGTTCCAGGTAGTAACCCGGATGCCTGAGCGTACCGTCGACGAAGCCGACATGCCCGCCATTGGCTTGCAGCTCGAATTGCGTGCAGGCGGACAACTCATCGATCTGCGGCAGGCTGTGGGGAAACACGAAGGGGTCGTCGGCGGCCTGAATCATCAAGGTCGGCGTACGAATTTCGCCAAGGAAATAGCGGCTGGAGGCGCGGCGATAGTAATCCTCGGCGTCGGTGAAACCGTGCAGTGGTGCAGTGACGCGTCCGTCGAAATCCCAGAACGTGCGCATGTTTTCCAGGGATCCGAGGGCCGTCAGGGCTGCCAGACCCTCCTCGCGTCCGTCATGCTGGAATTGCCGCTGCTTGTTCTTGATATAGGCGACCATCTCGCGCATGAAATGCGCCTGGTAAACCTTGGAGAAGCCTTGCCCGATACGGTCGGCGCACTGGTCCAGGCGGAACGGCACCGACACCGCCACGGCACCCGTCACGCCGCTGTCGCTGCCGGTTTCGCCCAAATGCTTGAGCAGGACATTACCGCCCAGGGAGTACCCCACCGCATACAGTGGCGCGAGAGGCCGTTTGGCCCGCAAGTGCCTGATGGTTTCAGCCAGGTCTTCGCTGGCGCCGGAATGGTAGCTGCGCGGCAACAGGTTGGGTTCGCCCGAACAGCCGCGCCAGTTCAGTGCGACGCTGGCCCAGCCTCGGTCGCCCAGGGCTTTTTGCATGCCAGCGACATAAGGCGAATTCGAGGACCCGGTGAGCCCGTGCAACACCAGCACCAACGGCGCGTCGGCGCTGTGCGGGCCGTGCCAGTCGAGATCGAGAAAATCGCCGTCTTCAAGCCAAAGACGCTCGCGTTCGCGGCCGATGTGCACGGTTTTACGCCACAGCGGCCCCCACAAGGTTTGCAAGTGCGGATTGCCGAGGCCGAAGGCGGGGGTGAAGGGCGGCGGTGGTGCCAGTGCGGTGTGCGGTTGCACAGTCATTCTCGGTGGAAGTGTTCATGAGTCTGCCCGAAGACGCGGCGGGACAGCGCCGCGACCGCGTCATCATGGCTGTCTAACTTGCCACAATCTCGCCAGGCACGCGACACATGGTATTGGTTGCGCTTTCGCTCGGAGCTGGCAGCGATTGTTGATCTGTCTTAGGCCCCAGGATGACAACGTGCCATTGGTCGGCGTGGTAATGCCGGTTGAGCACGGTTTTGATTGATGCCAGGTTCAACTTCAAGGCTGCTTGCGTGGCAAAGTCGAGGTCCAGCGGCAGATTGTGGGCGCCGATAGCGTGCAACTGTTTCAGAATTTGCCCATTGGTCGCGCTGTTCAACGGCGCGCTACCGGCCAGTTGCTGTTGGCTGTCTTCGAGCTCCTGTTGGGTCGGCCCTTGGGCGAGGAAGTCGCTGAACATCGTCTTGATATGGGCCAGCACGGCATCGGCCTGCTCCGGCCGGGTCTGCAAATTAATGGTCAGCAACCCTTGTGCCTGCTGGACTGAGAGGTCGGCTTCAACGTGGTAGGTCAGGCCTCGGCGTTCACGGAGTTCATTGGTCAGTCGGTTGGTGAAAACCCGCATGGCCATCTGTAGCGCGACGTAGTCCGGACTGCTTCGCAAGACACTTGGCTGGGCAAGGCGCAGGTAAGCCTGGGTCGATGGTCGCTCAACGCGCAGCAGGCTCGGGGCAGTTGGATTCGTCACTGGCTGGATCGCAGTAGCGGTTGGTCCCGGGGGTAAGGCTGCGGATATCTGTGAACCGATGCGCTGGGCATCTTCCTCGGTGAGGTCACCGACCATTGTGATCTGGGCATTGCCCGCGGCATAGGCTTCGCGATGAAAGTCTTGCGCCTGGGCGCGGGTGATGGAGGCAAGCCCAGCCCGGGTTCCGTAGAGGGACTGAGCATAACCATGGTCGGGAAACAGCTGGCCGTGGTTCGCTTGTCGGGCCTGAGCGGCATGGGATTGATGCTCAAGGTCCAGAAAGTACTGCAATTGGGATTTCACCGCAGGCAGGGACTCTTGCGGCAACAGCGGCTTGCCAAGTACCTGGGCAAACAGCTCCAGGGCTGGAGTGCGCCGTGATTCGTCACTCAGGCTACGCAGGGAAAAATGGGTCCGGTCCTGGTCAATGTCCATGCCCATTCTTGCGCCCAAGTCATCGAACGTCGCCTGTATGGCGTTGACATCCTTGCCCGTCACGCCTTCATTCAAAAGGCTGAAGGTCACCGCTGCCAGGCCGGGCTGATGCGGTGTGTGGGCGCTGCCAGCGGCAAAGCTCACAAGGACGTCAAACATCGGCAAGCCGGGCGTGCGGATGAACAGGATCTTCGTTCCGCTGAGAGTTTTGTAACCCTTGATCGACAGCGAGCGGTGGATCGCCGGAGTCTGTGGCTCATTGAGCGATTGCAGCACTGGTTTCCGGGGTGTCGCGGTTGCAGCGGCAAAGGCCTGTGCACTCAACAGCATGCCGGCCAGGATCAATCCAATGATGAGGCCTTTGAGCTTATCCATTGTTTTTCTCCGGCAAGATTTTCGCGGTACTCAGGCGCTCACGCGTCAGGTAAGTCTTTGCGGCCAGTTGAATATCCAGGGGTGTGACCTTGTTCAGCTCATCCGTATCCTGATCGGCCAGCCGCCAGTCCAGGCCGATGGTTTCCAGCAGGCCCAAGGTGTTGGCCTGCCCTTCCAGATCATCCAGCGCATAAACCGTGTTAGCGATCAGGAGGTTTTTCGCGCGCTCCAGTTCTGTCGGTTCCGGAGCCTTGCTCTTCAATGATTCGATCGCTTTCCACAGACGGGCGAGGGCTTCGTCAGCGTCATTGAGCTTGTCCGGGTTGAGCTGGGTGCTGATGGTCAGCAACGAATCGCCGCGATTGAAGGCGTCGTACTCTGAGTGGGCCTCGGTGAATATCGCCTCGCTCAGTTGCAGTTGCTGTTTGATCCGCGCGCTACGGGATCCGGCCAGTAACATATCGAGCAAACGCAGGGCATGGGCGGTCCGACGATCCGGTGCCGTGGCCAGGCTGGGCGCGTTGAAGCTCATGATCAGGCGCGGGGACGCTACCGGCGCGTGCAGGGTCAGTGACCGTTCACCGGCAGAAGCCAGCTCGACGGGGGCAGGCGCCACCGGTGTCGTGCGCCGCTCAAGGTGGCCGAAGTGCTCTTGTGCCAGGGCTTTGATCCGTTCAGGTGCAACATCGCCAACAACCACCAACGTCGCATTGTCCGGCGAATACCAGGCCTGATACCACTGTCGCAATTGCGCGGCGTTCATGCGTTGCAGATCGTGCATCCAGCCGATCGTCGGGGTGCGGTAGCCGCTGGCCGGGTGAGCGATGCTGTTCAGTCGTTCGTGAGCAGACACGGTGATTTCATCATCAACGCGCATCCGACGCTCCTCCTGAATGACCTTGAGTTCCGGTGTGAAGTCCTGTTCATTCAGCTCGGCCGTACTCATCAGGTCGGCCAGTATTTCGAAAGCGACGCCAGTGTGGCCGGAAGACAGTGTCTGGTAAAAGACCGTGAAATCAGTGCCGGTAAATGCGTTTTGGCTGGCGCCCAGTTTTTTCAGTATCGCCGCGAACTCTCCGGCGCAGGCCTTGCTGCTGCCTTTGTAGACCATGTGTTCGAGGGCGTGGGACAGGCCGGACTGGCCGGGCGGTTCGTAGCTTGAACCGACTTTGATCCAGAGTTGGGCGGTGACGATGGGGGAGCGGTGGTCCTCGCGCACGACAACCTTGAGGCCGTTGTCCAGTACGAAGTCTTGCGTCGCAGGGGGTGTCGCCGCGCTGGCGATGAGCGGCAGCCAGGCGATAAAGGGCAGCACAAACGTGCTGCGGGAGATGTTCATCCGTGTTCATCCTCAGTGGTTTGCAGTTAATTGCGCAAACCACTGTGGATGATCCGAAAGGACGTCAGGCGGTAACTATGTAGTGCACTTCACAAACGGTTTGGGACAGTCGTCTCGCCGAAATGTCAGGCGCTGCGTTGCCACAACGAGTAATACACGCGCCCGGATTTCTGCTCCCGGTGCAGGCGCCAGTTCTCCGGCAGGCCCAGGGTTGACGGCGCGGACTCACTTTCGGTGTACACCCAGGCATCTTCGGCCAGCCATTGGCGCTCTTCGAGCAACTTGCAAACGGCGGGCAGCAGGTTCTGGTTGAACGGTGGATCGAGGAACACCAGGTCGTAGGCCGTTGCGGTCTGGGTTTCCAGGTAGCGCAGGGCATCGGCGGTCTGGACCTGGCCGTTGGTGCAGCGCAGTGTGCCCAGGTGTTCCTTCAGGCTGGACACCGCGATGCTGCTGGCATCCAGCGCCTGACCCATGGCCGCGCCACGGGACAGGGCTTCGAGGAACAGAGCGCCGCTGCCGGTGAACGGGTCGAGGACCTTGGCGCCCGGCACGTAAGGCGCGAGCCAGTTGAACAGGGTTTCACGCACGCGGTCTGGCGTCGGACGCAAGCCTGGGGCGTCGGGGAAGCTCAGCTTCCGGCTGCGCCATTCGCCGCCGATGATGCGCAGCTGGTTCACGCCGTTGTGGACGTTGCGGGCAGGTTTTTTCGAATGAGTAGCCATTAATGCTCCGGAACCCCGAGCGGCTGCTCGGAAGGTTTATCAGTAGGGGCCGGTAACGGCTTTTGCGGCACGGTCGGGCCAGCGCTGACGATGACCATCTTGTCCGTGCTCAGGTGTTTGTTCATGGCGGCTTTGACCTGCTCGACAGTCAGGGACTGGGACTGTTGCATGAAGTCCTCCAGGTGGCTCAACGGCAAGTTGTAAAAACCGATGGCGCCCAGTTGGCCGACGATATCGGCGTTGCTGGCGGTGGACAGCGGGAAGCTGCCGGCCAGTTCGCGCTTGGCGTCGGCGAGCTCTTTTTCGGTCGGGCCGGTTTTAAGGTAGTCGGCCAGCACATCCTGCACCAGTTTCAGGGTGCCCTCGCTCATCTCGGCACGAGTTTGCAGGTTGATCATGAATGGGCCACGCGCCTGCATCGGCGTAAAGCCCGAATACACGCCGTAAGTCAGGCCACGCTTCTCGCGAACTTCGCTCATCAAGCGGGTGCCGAAGCCGCCGCCACCGAGAATCTGGTTACCCATGGACAATGCCGCGTAGTCCGGGTCATCGCGATCGATGCCCAATTGCGCGAGCATCAGGTTGGTCTGCTTGGACGGGAACTCGATATGGCCGACGCTGGCCTTGGGCTCAGCGGGTTGCGCAATTTTCGGCAAGGCCGGGCCTTTGGGCAGGGCGCCGGAAACCTGGGCGGCAATCGCTTCGGCTTCCGTGCGGGACAGGTCGCCGACCAGTGCGATCACCACGTTACCGGCTGCGTAGGCTTTCTCGTGGAAAGCACGCAGCTGGGTCTGGGTAATCGCCGGTACGGTTTTCGCCGTGCCGTCGCTGGCGTGTGCATACGGGTGATCACCGTACAAGCGGTTCATCAGCTCCAGGCTCGCCAGTTTGCCGGGGTTCTGTTTCTGGTATTCGAAACCGGCAAGCATCTGGTTCTTGATGCGGGCCAGCGAATCGGCAGGGAAAGTCGGCTTACCGATGACTTCGGCGAACAGCTTCAGGGCCGGCTCGCGCTTGTCCTTGGCACTCAGGCTACGCAGCGAAGCGATTGCCATGTCCTTGAACGCGCCGTTGCCGAAATCGGCGCCCAGGCCTTCGAACCCCTGGGCAATGGCACCGACGTCTTTACCGGCCACGCCTTCGTTGAGCATGGCGTTGGTCAACACCGCCACGCCCGGTGCATCGCCGTCCTGGCTGCTACCGGCAGCGAAGATCAGGCGCATGTCGAACATCGGCAGCTCATGGGCTTCGACAAACAGCACCTTGGTGCCTTCGGCGGTGTTCCAGGTCTGCACGTCCAGCTTGCGGTGGTTCGGTGCCTTGCCGTTGAGTTCGGTGAGTGACTGCAGTTTCTGACTGGCCTTGGCCTTGTCGAGGGCTTCGCTGGCATTGGTTTCGACAGAGCGCGACAAATAGAACGCTGCGGAACCGATAACGGTGACGGCGAT
Source organism: Pseudomonas sp. EU05-FHT14B02 (assembly GCF_058791055.1). Lineage (NCBI taxonomy): Bacteria > Pseudomonadati > Pseudomonadota > Gammaproteobacteria > Pseudomonadales > Pseudomonadaceae > Pseudomonas > Pseudomonas sp. EU05-FHT14B02. The sequence goes on from NZ_JBYTDD010000020.1 coordinate 79,625, forward strand.
CAGGCCGATCAGGGCCAGGCGGGAAGGTTTACGCTCACTCATGAGTCGTCTCCAGGGGTAGTACATGGGCGACGCTGAGACGTTCGCGAGTGAAATACAGCTTGGCGGCTTTCTGGATATCTTCCGGCGTGACGCTTTCCAGATCGGCCAGTTCGGTGTCCATCAGTTTCCATGACAGGCCGACTGTTTCCAGTTGGCCGATGGCGGTAGCCTGACTGGTGATCGAGTCGCGTTCGAAGACCAGGCCGGCGATGACTTGTGCGCGTACGCGCTCCAGCTCTTCAGCGGTTGGCGCCGTGGTTTTCAACTGGTCGAGCAGCTTCCACAAACCGGCTTGCGCCTGGGCGATGGTCTTGTGTTTCTGCGAGTTTGGCGATGCCGACAGGGTGAAGAGACTGTCGCCACGGGTATAGGCGTCGTAACTCGACGAGCCGCCGGACACCAGTTCTTCTCCGCGCTCCAGTTGCGTCGGGATGCGTCCGCTGTAGCCGCCGTCGAGCAGTGCCGAGATCAGGCGCAGGGCATTGACCAGGCGCTTGTCTTCGGCTGTGGCGATGCTCGGCACGTTGAAGGCCAGCATCAGACTAGGCAGTTGGGTCTGCACGTGCAAGGTGATCTGGCGCTCGCCCGGTTCGGCCAGTTCCAGCGGTTTTTTCGCGGCGGGCACTTCACGCTTGGCGATCGGGCCGAAATAGCGTTGGGCCAGGGCTTTGACTTCGTCCGGGGTGACATCGCCAACCACCACCAGCGTGGCGTTGTTGGGCACGTACCAGGTTTCGTACCAGTGGCGCAGCTCTTCGACTTTCATCCGCTCAAGGTCGGCCATCCAGCCGATGGTCGGCGTGTGATAGCCGCTTGCCGGGTAAGCCATGGCCTTGAATCGCTCGTAGGCCTTGGCCATTGGCTTGTCGTCGGTGCGCAGGCGACGCTCTTCCTTGATGACCTCGATTTCCTTGGCGAACTCGTCGGGCGGCAGGCGCAGGCTGGCCATGCGGTCGGCTTCCAGTTCGAAGGCCACACCCAGGCGATCCCGGGCCAGCACCTGGTAATAGGCGGTGAAATCATCGCTGGTGAATGCGTTCTCTTCGGCGCCGAGGTCGCGCAGGATCAGCGAGGCTTCGCCGGGGCCGACTTTCTCGCTGCCCTTGAACATCATGTGTTCCAGGGCGTGGGACAGGCCAGTATTACCCGGTGTCTCGTAGCTGGAGCCGACCTTGTACCAGACCTGGGAAACTACCACGGGCGCACGGTGGTCTTCGCGCACGACCACCTTCAGGCCATTGTCGAGGGTGAATTCGTGGGTGGGTTGCGGGTCGGCAGCCAGGGCCGAAAGGGGCAGGCAAACTGTGCTGAGCAGCAGGCCTGCGGCGCGGCGGGCAAGAGCATTCATTCGTTTTCAAACCTTTGGGGCTGCCCGCTTGTTCTTAGCGTCAGCGGGCGAGAGGGTGCTAGGATACTGATCCGTTTTACTGGCGGCCACGCCTATCAGGCCTTTGCGTTTGATCAGGTTGTATGGGTTTGCAGCAGAAGGTTGGAATTTATCAACTAAACTCTGCTTTTTCGCCGATTTTGCTGCTTTAGTCCTTCGTAAAAACGTTTCCGTGAGGTGCCGTTCGCACCTCGACAAAATGTTGCGCGTGAACAAGCTGGGTCAATCGCAGTCTGTTCTGCATCGAATATTTAATTGCCGGGGCGCCATTGGCGCGTCGCTACCGTGAGATAGCCGTCCTCCATGTTTGGTTCCAACGACGACAAGAAGACCCCAGCTGCGGCTGGCGAGAAGAAAAGCCTGTTCGGATGGCTGCGCAAAAAGCCGCAGGAACCCGTCGTCGAACAGCCACAAGCCATTCCTGAACCTGCGCCGACGCCGGTCCCGGTCATAGAAGAAGCGCCCGCGCCGGTTGTTCTGCCGATTGCCGAGCCGTCGCTGCAACCCAAGGTTGAAGCCGTTCCCCAGCCAGTCAGCGAAATCGTCACCGAACAGCCTCCGGTCCCGACGGCCGAACCGTGGTTGACCCTGCCAGTGGCCGAAGAACCCGTGGCATTGGTCGAAAATGACCTGGCTCCTCACGTGACACCACCGATTCCGGCTCCGGCAGCGTTTACGCCTGCACCGGTTCACGCGCCTGTGGTCGAACCGATTGTTCAGCCAGTCGTCAGTCAGCCAGAGGTTCCGGTATTCGTTGCTCCGGTTGCTCCGGTTGCTCCGGTTGCTCCGGTTGCTCCGGTTGCTCCGGTTGCTCAAGCACCGGCACCCGCTCCGATTCCTGCGCCGATCGCGGCGCCCGTCGAAGCCCTGGTCGAGCCGGTACGCACCGAAGAAACCAAAGCCGGTTTCTTCGCCCGCCTCAAGCAGGGCCTGTCCAAGACCAGCGCCAGTATCGGCGAAGGCATGGCCAGCCTGTTCCTGGGCAAAAAGGTCATTGATGACGAGTTGCTCGAAGACCTCGAAACCCGTTTGCTGACCGCCGACGTGGGTGTCGAGGCCACCTCGGTGATCATTCAGCGCCTGACGCAGAAGGTTGCGCGCAAGGAGCTGGCCGATGCCGATGCCCTGTACAAATCCCTGCAAGCCGAGCTGGCAGCGATGCTCAAGCCTGTCGAGCAGCCGCTGAAAATCGCCTCGCAAAACAAGCCGTTCGTGATTCTGGTCGTCGGCGTCAACGGTGCCGGCAAGACCACCACCATCGGCAAACTGGCGAAGAAACTGCAGCTGGAGGGCAAGAAAGTCATGCTCGCCGCCGGCGACACCTTCCGTGCCGCAGCAGTGGAGCAATTGCAGGTATGGGGTGAGCGCAACAAGATCCCGGTGATCGCGCAGCACACTGGCGCCGACTCGGCCTCGGTGATCTTCGACGCCGTGCAGGCCGCCAAGGCCCGTGGCATCGATGTACTGATCGCCGATACCGCCGGCCGTCTGCACACCAAAGACAACCTGATGGAAGAACTGAAAAAGGTTCGCCGAGTGATCGGCAAGCTCGACGCCGACGCACCTCACGAAGTGCTGTTGGTGCTTGACGCCGGTACCGGCCAGAATGCCATCAACCAGGCCAAGCAATTCAACCAGACCGTCGAACTGACCGGCCTGGCGCTGACTAAGCTCGACGGCACTGCCAAGGGCGGGGTGATTTTCGCCCTGGCCAAGCAATTCGGCCTGCCGATCCGCTACATTGGCGTCGGCGAAGGCATCGACGATTTGCGTACCTTTGAAGCAGAACCCTTTGTCCAGGCATTGTTTGCCGAGCGGGAGCGTTCATGATTCGTTTCGAACAGGTCGGTAAACGCTACCCGAATGGTCACGTCGGCTTGCATGAGCTGAGCTTTCGAGTCCGTCGTGGCGAGTTTCTGTTTGTCACCGGCCATTCCGGCGCCGGTAAAAGCACGTTGTTGCGCCTGTTGCTGGCCATGGAGCGTCCGACCAGCGGCAAGTTGCTGCTCGCCGGGCAAGACCTGAGCACCATCAGCAACGCGCAGATTCCTTTCTTGCGTCGGCAGATCGGCGTGGTGTTCCAGAATCACCAGTTGCTGTTCGATCGCACGGTGTTCAATAACGTCGCGTTGCCTTTGCAGATCCTGGGGCTATCCAAGGCCGAGATCGCCAAGCGTGTGGACTCGGCACTGGAGCGCGTGGCGCTGTCGGATAAAACCGATCTGTACCCGGGTGACCTGTCCACCGGTCAGCAGCAGCGCGTCGGCATCGCCCGCGCCATCGTTCACCGTCCGGCCTTGCTGCTGGCGGATGAGCCGACCGGTAACCTCGACCCGCGGCTGGCCGCCGAGATCATGGGTGTATTCGAAGACATCAATCGCCTGGGTACCAGCGTGCTGATCGCCAGTCACGACCTGGCCCTGATCGCCCGCATGCGCCATCGCATGCTGACCTTGCAACGCGGTCGATTGATCGGTGACGGGGAGGCTGCGGTATGAGTGCAACACGTAGCCCCAAGGTTTCCGAGCGTGTGGCCCCGAAGGCCGCCGATCCGCAGCCGCAAAAGAAAAAACACGACGATGACGACGGGCCGGACTTTGCCACGTTGTTCCGCGCCTGGATCGAAAGTCATCGCGCCAGCCTGGTGGACAGCCTGCGCCGCCTGGGCAAGCAGCCTATCGGCAGTTTCTTCACCTGCATGGTGATGGCGGTGGCCCTGAGTTTGCCCATGGGGCTGTCACTTTTGCTAAGTAACGTCGAGCGTCTGGGTGGTTCCTGGCAGCGTGCGGCGCAGATTTCCCTGTATCTGGACCTTGAGGCCAAGCCGGCCGAAGGCGAAGCGCTGCGCGATCAGATCAAGGGCATGCCTGGCGTCGCCGAGGCCGAATACGTTGGTCGGGATCAGGCGCTGGAAGAGTTCCAGCAACAATCCGGGCTAGGTGAGGCGCTCAAGGAGTTGCCGGAGAACCCGCTGCCGGGCGTGGTCCTGGTGACGCCGACTGAAGTCGACAAGCCGGCCCTTGAAGCATTAAGACAAAAACTATCCGAGCTGCCGAAGGTACAACAGGCGCAACTTGATTTAGTCTGGGTCGAGCGTCTGGCAGCCATCCTCAAGCTAGGTGACCGTTTTGTCTTCGGTCTGACCGTGCTTCTGGTTTCTGCATTACTTTTGGTGATAGGCAATACCATTCGTCTTCATATTGAAAACCGCCGCACAGAGATAGAAGTGATTAAACTGGTTGGCGGCACTGACAGCTATGTGCGCAGGCCCTTTCTGTATATGGGGGCGCTGTATGGCTTCGGTGCGGGGATTCTGTCCTGGGGCGTTCTGGCGTTCGGCCTTGATTGGCTGAACGACGCGGTGGTGGGGTTGGCCGGTTTGTACGGCAGTGATTTTGCGCTGGCTGGAGTGCCAGTTGCCGACGGTCTGTCTCTCTTGCTTGGCGCGGTGCTGTTGGGGTATATCGGTGCATGGATTGCAGTCGCACGCCACCTGAGGGAGCTTGCGCCTAAGTAGTATCATTTTGCTCGTATTGACCTTTCAGCGTTTTTGGGTTTTTGGGAACTTGTCTTTCGGTTTCCGGTCAATTTTCGCAGTGCTGAACTGCACGAGTTTGTAAGTCGGAGGTTTTTTCGTATGACCAATTCTTTGCAACCTGCATATGCTCTGGTCCCGGGTGCGAACCTGGAGGCCTATGTGCACACCGTCAACAGCATTCCATTGCTGTCGCCGGAGCAGGAGCGTGAACTGGCCGAGAGTCTCTATTATGAGCAGGATTTGGGGGCGGCTCGGCAGATGGTGCTCGCCCACCTGCGTTTTGTCGTACATATCGCCCGTAGCTATTCCGGCTACGGTCTGGCTCAGGCTGACCTGATCCAGGAAGGCAACGTCGGCCTGATGAAGGCCGTGAAGCGCTTCAACCCGGAAATGGGCGTGCGCCTGGTGTCCTTTGCCGTGCACTGGATCAAGGCGGAAATCCACGAGTTCATCCTGCGCAACTGGCGCATCGTGAAAGTCGCGACCACCAAGGCCCAGCGCAAGTTGTTCTTCAACCTGCGCAGCCAGAAGAAACGTCTGGCCTGGCTGAACAACGAAGAAGTCCATCGCGTAGCGGAAAGCCTGGGTGTAGAGCCTCGGGAAGTACGCGAGATGGAAAGCCGCCTGACCGGCCATGACATGGCCTTCGACCCGGCTGCCGAAGCGGACGACGACAGTGCATTCCAGTCGCCGGCCAACTATCTGGAAGACCACCGGTACGATCCGGCCCGTCAACTGGAAGATGCCGACTGGAGCGACAACTCCAACCACAACCTGCACGAAGCGCTGGAAGTGCTGGACGACCGCAGCCGTGACATCCTCTACCAGCGCTGGCTGGCGGAAGAAAAAGCCACGCTGCACGACCTGGCGCAGAAGTACAACGTGTCGGCCGAGCGTATTCGTCAGCTTGAGAAAAGCGCGATGAACAAGCTCAAGTTGTCGATCGCTGCGTAACTGGCGAGCAGGCAATAAAAAACGCCCTGATCATTGATCCTGTGGGAGCGAGCTTGCTCGCGATGAGGCCCGAACATTCAATATAAAAGTTGAATGTCAGGCCGTCATCGCGGGCAAGCCCGCTCCCACAGTAGTTTTCAGGGTCTGAAAAATCGGGATCGGTTATTGGGCCCAAGGCGCCCGGCGCGAATCGTTCAGCCCGACCAGATAGCTGTCGCCACCTAACTGGCTCATCTGTCGCCGAATCCAGCCTGCACGTCGCGCCACGTAAGCGGTCGGATGGCTCGCACTCCACACGCGAGGATTGGGCAGTACAGCGGCCAACAAGCTCGATTGCTGACGGCTGAGGTTTCTGGCGCTCACGCCAAAGTGATGCCGGGCCGCCGCTTCGGCGCCAAACACGCCGTCATCCCACTCGACACTGTTGAGGTACACCTCAAGAATCCGTTGCTTGGGCCAGAACACTTCGATCAGTCCGGTGAACCAGGCTTCCAGGCCTTTACGCAGCCAGCTGCGGCCAGACCACAGGAACAGGTTTTTCGAGACTTGCTGGCTGAGGGTGCTGGCGCCACGGATCGAACCGCCGCGCTCGTTATGGGCAAACGCCGCCTGAATCGCGCCGATATCGAAGCCCCAGTGCTCCGGGAATTTCTGGTCTTCGCCGGCAATCACCGCGACTTTCAGGTCATCGGAGATTTCGTCCCAGGGTTTCCAGGTCCGTTGCAGGTCGATGGGTTCGCCGTCAAACCAGGATTCGATCTTGCGCTCGACCATCAGCGTCGTCCCCGGTGGCGGCACCACGCGAAAGATCAGCACCAGCAATACGCTGCCACCCATGAACCAGAGCACGGCCTTGGAGAAATGACGGAAATAGATACGCAGCATAGAGATGGCTTGGCCGAACCCGTTGAGCGGGCCATTATACAGACCCTTTGGATCGAAACTGACTGGAGTTCTGCATGCTGCGTGGCTTTCTGATGCTGGCCGCTTTTTTCGGCTTCACCGGTGTCGGCCTCGGGGCCTTTGCCGCCCATGGCCTGAAAAACCGTCTGACACCTGAATATCTGACGATTTTTCATACCGGCGTCACTTACCAACTGGTGCACACCCTGGCGCTGCTGGGCGTGGCGCTGCTGGCCACGCAGATTCCCGGCCGTTTGCTCACGTGGGCCGGCGCATCCTTTGCCATCGGCATCCTGCTGTTCTCCGGCAGCCTGTACGTGCTCACGCTGACCGGTATCAGCAAGCTAGGCATCGTCACCCCGTTCGGCGGCCTGGCCTTCCTCGCGGGCTGGCTCTGCCTGGGCCTCGCCGCCTGGCGCTTGCCGCTGACCACTTGACGCTTATTGCTGACCTTTAGGTCACGATCGGGCTAGAATGCCAGCCCCTAAAAATGATGGCGGCATCCGGCATGCGCATTCAGTTGAACGGCGAATCCTTTGAACTGCCCGACGGTGAAACCGTTGCGGCCCTGCTGACCCGTCTGGACCTGACCGGACGCCGGGTGGCGGTCGAACTCAATCTGGATATCGTCCCGCGCAGTCAGCACGCAGACACCACGTTGAACGACGGCGACAACGTCGAAGTGGTGCACGCCATCGGCGGCGGCTAGCAGCCTCGCCCCAGTGGCCACAGAATTCTGCAAGTACCTCACCCCTACAGAGGATTTCCCATGAGCATCGTTCGCAGCGACAAGCCTTTCGTCCTGGCCGGTCGTACTTACCAGTCGCGTTTGCTGGTCGGTACCGGCAAGTACCGTGACATGGAAGAAACCCGCCTGGCCATCGAAGCCTCGGGTGCCGAGATCGTCACCTTCGCCGTGCGCCGCACCAACCTTGGCCAGATCGAGGGCGAGCCGAACCTGCTCGAAGTGCTGTCGCCGGATCGCTACACCTTCCTGCCGAACACCGCCGGTTGCTATGACGCTATCGAGGCTGTGCGCACCTGCCGCCTGGCTCGTGAGCTGCTCGATGGCCACAACCTGGTCAAGCTGGAAGTGCTGGCGGATCAGAAAACCCTGTTCCCCAACGTGATCGAAACCCTGAAGGCCGCCGAAACGCTGGTCAAGGAAGGCTTCGACGTGATGGTCTACACCAGTGATGATCCGATCATCGCCCGTCAGTTGGCGGAAATCGGTTGCATCGCGGTGATGCCGCTGGCCGGTCTGATCGGCTCCGGTTTGGGGATCTGCAATCCATATAACCTGCAGATCATCCTCGAAGAAGCCAAGATCCCGGTGCTGGTGGATGCTGGTGTCGGTACCGCTTCCGACGCCACTATCGCCATGGAACTGGGTTGTGATGCGGTGCTGATGAACTCGGCCATCGCCCACGCCCAGCAGCCGGTCATGATGGCCGAAGCCATGAAACACGCGATCGTCGCAGGCCGCCTGGCCTACCTCGCCGGCCGTATGCCGAAAAAACTCTATGCCAGCGCCTCTTCGCCGCTGGATGGTCTGATCAAGTAAGAGCCATTGATGACTGAATCGAACGACACGCCTATCCAGACGGAAGAAGGCGACGAGCGCCAACACCGCCGCATCAAGAGTTTCGTGATGCGCGCCGGGCGCATGACCGAAGGCCAGCAAAAGGGCCTGGAGCAGGGCACTCCGCTGTTCGTGCTGCCGCTGGCCGACGCGCCGGTGGATTTCGACCAGGTGTTCGGTCGCTCGGCACCGCGCTCGCTGGAAATCGGTTTCGGCATGGGCCATTCGCTGCTGGAAATGGCAGCGGCTGCGCCGGATCAGGATTTCATTGGCGTTGAGGTTCACCGTCCGGGTGTCGGTGCGCTGCTCAATGGCGTGCTGACACAAGGCCTGACCAACCTGCGGGTCTACGATTGCGATGCGATCGAAGTGCTCAACCGCTGCGTGGCCGATAACAGCCTCGATCGCCTGATGCTGTTTTTCCCGGACCCGTGGCACAAGAGCCGTCACCACAAGCGTCGTATCGTTCAGGCGTCCTTCGCTGAGTTGGTGCGCAGCAAGTTGAAGGTAGGGGGCATTCTGCACATGGCCACCGACTGGGAGCCGTACGCCGAATACATGCTGGAAGTGATGAACGTTGCGCCGGGTTACCGCAACCTTGCCGAAGACGGCAAGTGCGTACCACGCCCGGCCGAGCGCCCGATCACCAAGTTCGAACGCCGTGGCGAACGCCTTGGGCATGGGGTGTGGGATTTGAAATTCGAAAAACTGGCGTAAACCTGTGGGAGCGAGCTTGCTCGCGATGGCGGCCTGGCAGTCAACAGAGATGTTGGATGTTATGGCCTCATCGCGAGCAAGCTCGCTCCCACAGTTGTTTTGTATGTGCCGCAGGATTAGCGGCGGTCAGCCACGACGCCAATCAACACCAGCACCACCAACAACACCGGCGCCAGGCTGTAGTTGTTGAACTGGCTCAAGCCGCGCACGACCCACGGCGTGGCGTAGATCAGCGCCGCACCGCTACCAACCATGCACAGCAGCGACATCAGCGGTACGCGCAAGGCGCCGGCGATGCTGCCCAGGCGTTGCTCGACCCAGCCTTTGAAATCCGCACCAAACAGCACCAGCAGGCAGCCCACCAAGGCCAGGGCGATTTCCGAGAGGTTGCTGCGGCTCCAGCGAGACACAGTGGCAAGCAGGTCGAGTACCAAATCCATTCGATTTCCTTATGTCAGAAATTTCTGCAGCAAGTCGTTGAGAAAGAGTTGTCCGCGTTCGGTGGCTACCAGACGTGAAGGTTCGACCTGCAACAGGCCGCTTTGTTCGGCTTCACGGCGGCCTTCAGCGAGGCTTTCCAGCGTCATCCCGGTACGTTCCGGGTACAGCCGCGATTCGACACCCTCGGTCAGACGCAGCGCGTTCATCAGGAACTCGAACGGCATCTCTTCATTGGTCAGCGCTTTCTCGCCAGCCTTGAAGCTTTTCGCCGGATTCAGGTAATCCTTCGGCAGGCGGGTCTTCCAGGTGCGGATGATGCGCCCGTCCGGGTGACTGAGCTTGCCGTGGGCACCGGCGCCAATGCCAATGAAGTCGCCAAAACTCCAGTAATTGAGGTTATGTCGCGCCGGGCGACCGGGCAGGGCATAGGCAGAGACTTCGTATTGCGCATAACCGTGTTCGGCCAGCAGCGCTTGTCCGGCTTCCTGAATGTCCCACAACGTGTCGTCTTCCGGCAGCGTCGGCGGCTGGTTCCAGAACACCGTGTTCGGTTCCAGGGTCAGTTGATACCACGACAGGTGTGTCGGTTTCAGGGCGATGGCTGTGCGCAGGTCGGCCAAGGCATCGTCCAGGGACTGATTCGGCAAGCCGTGCATCAAGTCCAGGTTGAAGTTATCGAACCCGGCCTGCCGCGCCATGCCGGCGGCGCGTACCGCTTCGTCACCGTTGTGAATCCGCCCCAGGGCCTCGAGCTTTTCTTGCTGAAAGCTCTGGATGCCGATCGACAGGCGATTGATCCCCAGTTTCCGGTACGCCACGAACTTGTCTTGCTCGAACGTCCCCGGATTGGCTTCCAGGGTGATTTCGATGTCGCTGGCAAACGGAATGCGCTGTTCGACGCCCTTGAGCAAGCGACCCAGCGAATCAGCACTGAACAGGCTCGGCGTGCCGCCACCGAAGAAGATAGAGCTCAGCTCGCGACTATGGACGGCGTGCAGGTCTTGATCGAGATCGGCCAGCAAGGCGTCGACGTACTCTTCTTCCGGCAGCACAGGGCTGGCGGTGTGGGAGTTGAAGTCGCAATAAGGGCATTTGCGCACGCACCACGGGATGTGGATATACAGCGCCAAGGGCGGCAGCACAGGCAGGGCCGCCCGAGGCGATAGAGCATCACCGCCGAAGATCAGCGGCGACGCGGAAGATTCACGGGTCATTTCAAGCCCAGACGCTGGCGCAGCAGATCCATTGCACGGGCGCGGTGGCTGATCCGGTTCTTGTCGCCTGGGTTCAGCTCGGCGCTGGAGCAATCGCGCTCCGGCACCCAGAACAGCGGGTCGTAGCCAAAACCGTGTTCGCCGCTGGCCTGGGTCAGGATTCGCCCGTGCCACAAACCTTCGCAGAGGATCGGCAACGGATCATCGGCGTGGCGCACCAGTGCCAGCACGCATACGAACTGCGCGCCACGTTCGGCTTCAGGCACGTCTTTCAACACGTCGAGCAGCTTGGCGTTGTTCGCCGCATCGCCCTTGCCATCGGCATAACGCGCCGAGTAGATACCGGGCGCGCCGCCAAGGAAATCCACCGCCAGCCCGGAATCGTCGGCCAGCGCCGGCAGGCCGGAAATGCGCGCGGCATTGCGGGCCTTGAGGATGGCGTTCTCGACGAACGACAAACCAGTCTCTTCGGGCTCGACGCTGCTGAACTCGCCGATCGAGCGCAGGTGCACCGACTCGCCGAGCATGGCCTGGAGTTCCTTGAGTTTGCCGGCGTTATGGCTGGCCAGTACGAGTTGGGTGAAATTCATCATTGGCCGGGGAAAAGCTCTTGTTGGAAACTGATTGTGTTGGTTTTATCGCCGGTCTGCACCTTGATATCGAAGGTGCGGACTTCCTGCTGATCCACCGGATATTGCGCAATGTAGTAGATCGCGCCTTGTTCGGTGATCTGTTTGAATTTCAATGGCACGGTCTGGCTGGTCAGGTCTTTGACCGAGCCGCTCACCTGGGCCATCAGTGGTTTGCCTTCCTTGAGTACCGAAATGTTGATCACGCCCTGGTTCTTGCTGCGGATCAGTTCGGCGGACTTGGCAATGTCCGGGGTCAGGTAGGTGGAGTTGAAGGTGTTGTAATGCACCGTCACGTCACCGAAGGTTTCCTTGCGCTCGCCCTTGATGACGTCGGCGGCCATGGCGGTAACGCTAAGGCAGGCAGTGAGTAGAAATAACGCTAGACGACCCATGATCGTTCTCCTTGCAATAGGGTGAATCAGACCGCGACCTTGTGGTCGGAAAGTCCCGGACTGCTGACGCGGTAGATTCCGATCTCACCTAACAGATTAGGCCATAGCTTACTGGCCCACCCGTGCCGATGCTGTTGATCCACGGCCAGCCGATCAATGACCTTCGCTTCACGTTCGCGACACAAGGCTTCAAAGTCGGCGAAGGTGCAGAAGTGAATGTTCGGCGTGTTGTACCAGGTGTACGGCAGGAACTCGGAAACAGGCATGCGGCCCTTGCTCGCCAGGTACCAGCGGCAGCGCCAGTGGCCGAAGTTGGGGAAGGTGATGATGCACTGGCGACCGACGCGCAGCATTTCCTCGAGGATCCTGTCCGGGTAGTGCACCGCTTGCAGCGCCTGGGTCATGACCACGACATCGAAACTGTTGCTGGCAAAGTTGCCCAGGCCCTTGTCCAGGTCCTGTTCGATGACGTTGATGCCCTTGGCCACGCACTCGGCGATATTGTCGGCGTCGTTTTCCAGGCCATAACCGGTGACTTGCTTGTTATCGCGCAGCCAGGTCAGCAGTTCGCCATCGCCGCACCCGAGGTCGAGCACGCGGCTGCCGGCGGGGATCCATTCCTGGATGATTTCCAGATCAGCTCTCATGGCTTTCTCACAACGTAATGCGGTTCATGTAATTGCCGAATGCCTGCAGGTAGCGCGGGATCGGAATCAGGAAGGCGTCGTGGCCTTGCGGGGCGTCGATCTCGAGGTAGCAGACGTCCTTGCGCGCGGCCATCAGCGCGTCCACCAGTTCCCGCGAGCGGGCAGGGGAGAAGCGCCAGTCGGTGGTGAACGACATCACGCAGAACTTGGCCTTGGCGCCCTCAAAGGTTTTCGCCAGGTTATCGTCGAAGTTCGCCGCCGGATCGAAGTAGTCGAGCGCTTTGGTCATCAACAGGTAGGTGTTGGCATCAAAGCGCCCGGAGAACTCCTCGCCCTGATAGCGCAGGTAGCTTTCCACCTGGAACTCGACGCTGTGGAAGTCGTAGTTGAGCTTCTCGCTCTTGAGCCCGCGGCCGAATTTCTCGCCCATGGAGTCGTCGGACAGGTAGGTGATGTGCCCGACCATCCGCGCCAGCATCAGGCCGCGCTTGGGGATCACGTTGTGTTCCTGGAACGAACCGCCGTGGAATTCCGGGTCGGTGAGGATCGCCTGGCGCGCCACTTCGTTGAACGCGATGTTCTGCGCCGACAGCTTGGGTGCCGAGGCGATGGCCAGGCAGTGACGGATGCGGTCAGGGTAAGTGATGCTCCATTGCATCGCCTGCATGCCGCCGAGGCTGCCGCCGATCACGGCCGCGAACTGGGCGATGCCGAGACGATCTGCCAGGCGCGCCTGGCTGTGCACCCAATCCTCGACGGTCAAGACCGGGAAGTCGGCGCCGAACGGCTTGCCGGTGTCCGGGTTGATACTGCTCGGGCCAGTGGAGCCGTTGCAGCCGCCGAGGTTGTTCAGGCTGACCACGAAGAACTTGCTGGTGTCGATCGGCTTGCCGGGACCGATGCAGCTGTCCCACCAACCGGGTTTGCGGTCGTCGGCGCTGTGGTAGCCGGCGGCGTGGTGATGGCCGGACAGGGCATGGCAGATCAGCACGGCGTTGCTCGCCGTGGTGTTGAGCGTGCCGTAGGTTTCGTAGATCAGGTCATAGGCCGGGAGCGAGCGACCGCAGGCCAACGCCAGGGGTTCGCTGAAGTGCGCCACTTGCGGCGTCACCAGACCAACAGAATCGGGGGGAAAGGCAGCTGGCATCGACCCTGCTCTCATTGAAATGAGGCGTAAGTCTAAAGACCGCTGGGGTTAGCGGCAAGCAAAGGCCGGGCCTGATTTCATTCAATAAGATCGAGGTGCGCCATTCGCGAGCAGGCTCGCCCCCACAGGATTGATGCGGTCCATGTGGGAGCGAGCCTGCTCGCGATGAACGATGAAGCGGTCAGCCTGCCGGACGCACCAGATCAGGCAAGTCCGGCAACTTCTTCGGCGAGCAGATTCGCACCCGTTTCTGCCGGTTCAACTCGCCACTGATCAGGCTGACCTGGCTCTTGGACACGCCAAAGGCCTTGGCCAGAAACGCCATCAGATACGCGTTGGCCTTGCCCTCGACAGGCGGCGCGGTCAGGCGAATTTTCAGGCGATCGCCATGCAGCCCGCAGAAATCATCGCTACGGGCTGCCGGTTGCAGGTGACACTCCAGAATCAGGTCGTCACCGTCCCAGCGAAACCAGCTCACCGGGTCAGATCAACACGCGGAGGATTTGCGGCATCATGGTCATGGCGGCGAGGTTGTTGATCACCAGCATGTCGATCAGCTTGAGTGCCAGGAACGCAAAGATCGGCGACAGATCCAGGCCGCCCAGGTTCGGCAGGAACTTGCGGAACGGCGCCAGGGCCGGTTCGCAGACGTCGTTCACCAGTTCGGCGCCCGGGTTATGGCTGCCCGGGGCGACCCAGGACAGGATCACGCTGATGATCAGGGCGAAGAAGAAAATCTTCATGAACAGTGCAGTCACGCCAATGATCGACCAGATCAGCAATTGCAGCGGGTTGCTGATGGTGCCGTAGGTCAGCAGCAGGGTCAGGGCCATCAGCGCCAGTTGCACCAGGATCGCCAGCACCAGCGAGGACATGTCCAGGCCGAATACGCTCGGGATGATCCGGCGCAGCGGCTTGAGTAGTGGCTGGGTGGCCTTGACGATGAACTGGCAGATCGGGTTGTAGAAGTTCGCCCGCACCAATTGCAGTACGAAACGCATCAGCACGATCAGCAGGTACAGGCTGCCGAGAGTTTGCAGCACGTAGACCGCTGCGGTATTCAATCCAATCATGAAAAGCTCCTTATTGACCCAGTTGTTCGGCCATCTCGGCCGAGCGATGCGCGGCAGCACCGAGTGCTTTTTCAACCAGGGCTTCAAAGCCATTGGCCTGGAACGACTTGATTGCAGCTTCTGTGGTGCCTGCAGGCGAAGTGACACGGCGGCGAAGCTCGGCAGCATCGACGTCGCTGGAAACCGCCATGTGTGCGGCGCCCAGTGCGGTTTGCAGTGTCAGTTGCGCGGCGATATCCGCTGGCAGGCCGAGTTTCACCCCGGCGGCGGTCATGGCCTCGATCAGCAGGAAGAAATACGCCGGGCCCGAGCCGGATACGGCGGTGACGGCATCCAATTGCTGCTCTTCATTCAGCCATAGGGCGATACCGACCGCGGACAGCAGCTCCTGGGCCTGCTGACGCTGTTCGGCTGACACTTCGGCTGTTGCGAACAGACCGCTCGCACCCTGACGTACCAGCGCCGGGGTATTGGGCATGCAGCGCACGATCGGCTGGGCGCCGAGCCAGTTGTTCATGCTGGCGCAGGTGATGCCTGCGGCAATCGAAACCACCAGTTGATGGGGCTTGAGGCTTGGGCGAATGGCTTCGCACACGGCTTTCATCGCCTGGGGTTTGACCGCCAGCACGACCACGTCGGCTCCGTTGATGGCCTGGGCGTTGTCGGCAAAGGTTTCTATGCCGTGTTCAGCGCTCACGCGGGCACGGGTTTCTTCGCCCGGATCGCTGGCGCGGATCTGTGCTGCTTCCAGACCTTTGGCCCGCAGGCCGCCGATCAGACTGGCGGCCATGTTGCCGGCACCGATAAAGGCAATACGTGTCTTGCTCATGTCAGGTCCTTATAAAGAGAAGAGTCAGCCATTTTTCAAGGCTGGCCGTAGTCGCGGGCGCCAAACAGGGCGGTACCGATCCGCACCCAAGTGGCGCCTTGGGCGATGGCCGATTCGAGATCGTGGCTCATGCCCATGGAAAGTGTGTCGAGCGGCAGGTTCAGGCTGGCTTGCAGGCTTTGCACGGTAGCGAAAGCGGCATCCTGGGTGGCGCGATCTTCCGTCGGCTCGGGGATTGCCATCAACCCGCGCAGTTTCAGGCGCGGCAGGGCGCAGATGGCGTTGGCAAGGGCCGGCAGATCGGCCGGAGTGCAGCCGGACTTGCTGGCCTCACCGCTGACATTGACCTGGATGCAGATATTCAAGGGCGGCAAATCGGCGGGACGTTGTTCGGACAGCCGTTGTGCGATTTTCAGGCGATCCACGGAATGCACCCAGTCGAAGTGCTCGGCGATAGCGCGAGTCTTGTTCGATTGAATGGGGCCGATGAAGTGCCAGATCAAGGGCAGGTCGGCCAGTTCGAGTTGTTTGCCCAGCGCTTCCTGAAGGTAGTTCTCGCCAAAGTCGCGCAGACCGGCGGCGTAGGCTTCACGCAGGTCTTGAGCGGGTTTGGTCTTGCTCACAGCCAGCAACTGGACGCTGTTTTCGGCGCGGTTTGCGGCAAGTGTTGCGGCATGTATGCGCGAACTAACCTGAAGAATGTTGTCTGCTATGGTGGACATCAAGAGGCGCCAGCGGTCTGAAGGTTCGCGGCATTCTACTGGAATTGAGAGGCGCTATGGATATCACTGAGCTGCTGGCATTCAGCGCCAAACAGGGGGCATCCGATCTGCACTTGTCCGCCGGCCTGCCGCCGATGATTCGCGTCGACGGTGATGTGCGACGCATCAATCTGCCGGCCCTGGATCACCACCAGGTGCAGACTCTGATCCATGCCATCATGAATGACGCCCAGCGGGTGGAGTTCGAAAAGCATCTGGAAACCGACTTTTCCTTTGAAGTACCCGGCGTGGCGCGTTTTCGGGTCAATGTGTTCAACCAGAACCGTGGCGCGGGCGCGGTGTTTCGCACCATCCCGGCGAAAGTGCAGAGCATGGATGAACTGGGCATGGGCGACGTGTTCCGCAAGATGACCGACGCTCCCCGTGGCCTGGTGCTGGTAACCGGCCCGACCGGTTCCGGCAAGTCCACCACGCTGGCGGCGATGATCGATTACCTCAATACCCATCGCCATCACCACATCCTCACCATCGAAGACCCCATCGAGTTCGTTCACGAGTCGCGCAAATGCCTGATCAATCAGCGTGAAGTCCATCGTGATACTCGTAGTTTCGCCACCGCCTTGCGTTCGGCACTGCGGGAAGACCCGGATGTGATCCTGGTGGGGGAGATGCGCGATCTGGAAACCATTCGCCTGGCGTTGACCGCGGCCGAAACCGGGCATCTGGTGTTCGGCACGCTGCACACCACGTCGGCGGCGAAAACCATCGACCGGGTGGTCGATGTGTTTCCAGGGGACGAGAAGTCGATGGTGCGCTCGATGCTCTCCGAGTCGCTGCTGGCGGTGGTGTCCCAGACCCTGGTGAAGAAAATCGGCGGCGGACGCATCGCGGCCCACGAGATCATGCTGGGAACATCGGCGATCCGGAACCTGATCCGCGAGGACAAGGTGGCGCAGATGTACTCGGCGATTCAGTCGGGAGGGTCGTTGGGGATGCAGACGCTGGATATGAGCTTGAAGGACCTGGTGACCAAGGGGTTGGTCAGTCGTGACCATGCGCGGGAGAAGGCGCGGTCACCGGATGGCTTTTGAGGCAGAAATCTGGTGCTTTCAAAACCGCCATCGCGAGCAGGCTCGCGATGGGCCATCATGTTCGATGCGGATTCAGGGTGCTGAAATCAGCGCTGAACAACCCGCAACGCATTCTGTTCTTTCGGCAGAACCCGCTTGGCAACCACGTAGTGGTTTTCCCAGTACGGTTTCTTCAATGTGTCGATGGACACCGACTTGCCACGACGTGGCGCGTGGATGAAGCGGTCGTTACCCAGGTAAATGGCAACGTGATTGACCCGACGACTCTTGATGTTGAAGAAAATCAGGTCGCCCGGCTTCAGGTCGTTGCGATCGACTTTCTCCCCATGACCGCTGGCCATGGCGTTGGAGGTGCGTGGCAGGTCGAACGTGGCGTCGTTGAACGCGTATTTCACCAGGCCGCTGCAATCGAAGCCTTTGCTTGGGCTGCTGCCGCCCCAACGATAGGGGGTGCCGAGGACGTTCACGGCGCGGCTAAGCACGTCGCTGCTTTCCTTGGTGCCCATCGGTGGAACCAGGCCGCTTTTGCTGCTGGCCAGGCTTGGAGCATATTTAACGGATTTCTTGTCTTTGCTCGAAGGAGCAGAGGCATGGGATTTTGGGGTGTAACCATTAACGTTTGGAAGACGTTGCTCACGATTGGTGGCGTGGGCGGCCAGTGGCATCAAAAGGCAAATGGTTAGCCATGTCTTGAAAAATGAACGCATTAGGCAAGGCTCTTAATTGTTGGCGCGCAACTTTATAACAGCTTTTTTGCCGCTTCCGAGGCCGTTGGTCGATTCAATCCGGGGGGGCAATGGTGGCAAAAAAGCGGCAAAATGGTGCAATTGTCGGACAGGAGTCCGGTGTTACAAGGCTTTGACGGGAGTGAAGGTAGCACTTGCCATACGTCGGGTGCCTGTAAAAAAGTCACAAAGAATTAAAGAATATTTATCTATCGTGCGAATCGAGGTCATTCATGAACCCCTATCAACAGGCTGTCCAGCAGCAAGACACCCACAGCAAAGTGATCGGTTACCTGCTGTGGATTTTCGGTTTTACCGGGGCTCACCGCTTCTATTACGGCAGGCCGGTGACCGGGACGATCTGGTTCTTCACCTTCGGCTTGCTGGGGATCGGTTGGCTGATCGACCTCTTCCTGATCCCGTCCATGGACCGTGAAGCGGACCTGCGGTTCACCGCAGGCCCCATCGAATACAACGTGGCGTGGATCCTGCTGACGTTTCTCGGGGTGTTCGGCGTACACCGGATGTATCAGGGGAAATGGATCAGTGGATTGCTGTACCTGCTGACGGGCGGGTTGTTCTTTCTCGGGGTGCTGTATGACTTCTGGACGTTGAATGACCAGGTTTCTGTGCGTAATGCGCAGAATAGAGGCGCCTTCTAAATCGTCTTCGTGAGCAAGCCCGCTCCCACATTTGATCTTTGGTGTTCACAGATACTGTGTTCATCGCAGAACTAATGTGGGAGCGGGCTTGCTCGCGAATGCAGGCGACGCGGAGTTACGCTTGGTGGCTAATGCGGCCATCCACCAGGGTGTAACGCACCACGCCCGGCAAGCTGTGGCCAATGAACGGGCAGTTTTCGCCTTTGGACAACCAGCTTTCACCCGCCACGGTCGAGGCCGCCGGGTCGAACAGCACGATGTCCGCCGCGCCACCCACCGCCAGTTTGCCTGCCGGCAGACGCAAGGCTTCGGCAGGGCCGGTGCTCAGGCGCTTGATCAGTGTCGGCAGGTCCAGCAAGCCGTCTTCGACCAGGGTCATTGCCAGTGGCAATAGCAGTTCAACGCTGCTGATGCCTGGCTCGGTCGCGCCGAACGGTGCCAGTTTGGCATCACGCTCATGGGGTTGGTGATGACTGGAGATCGCCGAGATCACGCCCGATTTCACCGCTGCGCGCAGGCCGTCGCGGTCGGCGCGGGTGCGTAGCGGTGGCTGGACGTGATACAGGCTGCTGAAGTCGATCAGGGCTTCGTCGGTCAGGATCAGCTGGTATAGGGCGACATCCGCTGTCACCTTCAGACCCCGGGCCTGGGCCTGGGCGATCAGCTCTACGCCGCGTGCGCTGGTGAGCTGGCTGAAGTGCGCGCGCACGCCGGTCTGTTCAACCAGCAGCAGATCCCGGGCCAGGGCGACGGTTTCAGCGCTTTCCGGGATGCCCGGCAGGCCAAGGAAGCTGGCGGTCGGGCCTTCGTGAGCCAGGCCGCCCTCGGCCAGATCGTAATCCTGGGAGTTGAAAATCACCGTCAGGTCGAAAGTCGCTGCGTAGTCCAGCGCCCTGCACAGGGTGCGGGTGTTGCGGAAACTCTCCAGCCCGTTGCCGAAGGCCACGCAACCGGCATCGCGCAGTGCTACGAGCTCTGCCAGCTGTTCACCGTCCAGGCCTTTGCTCAGGGCGCCAATCGGGAAGACTTTGGTGTTGCCGGCCTCGCGGGCACGGTCGAGGATCAGTTCGGCCACCGCCGAGGTGTCCAGTACCGGTTTGGTCTTTGGCGGGCAGCACAGGCTGGTCACGCCACCAGCCGCCGCCGCGCGGGTTTCGCTGACAATCGAGCCTTTGCGGCTGTAACCCGGCTCGCGCAGGGCAACGTTGAGGTCGACCAGGCCGGGAGCGGCCACAAGGCCTTTGGCGTCAATTGTGTCGACGGCGACAAAACCGGCTGGCGCCACGCCAAGGGCGACGACTTTGCAGGCTTCAATGTGGATATCGGTCACTTGATCCAGGCCACTGGCCGGATCGATCACGCGGGCGCCGAGAATGCTGAGCTTCACTGGGCTTTCTCCTGCTCGAATTGGCGTTGCGCAGTCTGCCCGCTCATGGCCATGGACAGTACCGCCATACGAATGGCGATCCCGTAGGTCACCTGGTTGAGGATCACCGAGTGCGGGCCGTCGGCCACCGCTGACTCGATTTCCACGCCACGGTTGATCGGCCCCGGGTGCATCACGATGGCATCGGGCTTGGCGCCGGCCAGGCGCGCGGTGGTCAGGCCGAACAGGCGGTAGAACTCGCCTTCGCTCGGCAACAGGCCGCCGGTCATGCGTTCACGCTGCAGGCGCAACATGATCACCACGTCAACGTCCTTCAGGCCTTCGGTCATGTCGGTGTAGACCTTCACGCCGTATTGCTCGATGCCGATCGGCAGCAGGGTTTTCGGCGCAATCACGCGAATATCCGGGCAACCCAGGGTTTTCAGGGCCAGCATGTTCGAACGCGCAACCCGCGAGTGCAGGATGTCACCGACGATGGCCACCGAAAGGTTTTCGAACCCGCCCTTGTGCCGGCGGATGGTGAGCATGTCGAGCATGCCCTGGGTCGGGTGAGCGTGCCGGCCGTCACCGCCGTTGATGATCGCCACTTGTGGGCAAACATGTTCGGCGATGAAGTGCGCGGCACCCGAATCGCCGTGGCGCACGACGAACATGTCGGCAGCCATGGCTTCCAGGTTGCGCAGGGTGTCGAGCAGGGTTTCGCCCTTGCTTGCCGACGATGTCGACACGTTGAGGGTGATCACGTCCGCCGAGAGGCGCTGGGCCGCCAGTTCGAAGGTGGTACGGGTACGGGTGGAGTTCTCGAAGAACACGTTGCACACGGTCTTGCCGCGCAGCAGCGGGACTTTCTTCACGGCCCGGGCGCCGACTTCAAGGAAGGAGTCGGCAGTGTCGAGGATTTCCGTCAACAGTTCGCGGCGCAAACCGTCGAGCGAGAGGAAGTGGCGCAGCTGGCCCTGATCATTGAGCTGCAGCGGGCGCTTGGTTTCTAGAGGCGTCATCGCAAGGGGGACTCTCAATAGGGCGAATTAAAGGGCGAGGTCTTGCAGTTCGAGCGCGAGCTCGGGACCGGACAGCTTCACCCGTTCGTGGGCCGCCAGCGACAGGGTGGCGCCAACCACGTTCGGGCGGATCGGCAGTTCGCCGGCGTCCAGGTCCAGCAGGCACACCAGCGTTACGCTGGCCGGGCGGCCGTAGTCGAAAAGTTCGTTCATGGCGGCGCGGATGGTCCGGCCGCTCATCAGCACGTCGTCGATCAGCACCAGGTGCTGGCCTTCGATCTCGAACGGCAACGCCGAAGGGCGAACCTGCGGGTGCAGGCCGTTCTGGCTGAAGTCGTCGCGGTAGAAGGACACGTCCAGGGTGCCGAGGGGGGCATTGCTGCCCAGCTCGTTGAGCAGAGCCTGGGCCACCCAGACGCCGCCGGTGCGGATGCCGATGAAACGCGGGTCGCTGATGCCTCGTTTGGCAAGATAGGCGTCAAGTCGGGTCGCCATCTGGCTGATCAGTTCGGCGGGATTGGGCAGGCTCATGGTTGCTCCTTCTTGGGCCCGAGCCAGCCTGTGCGGGAAGTGGCTCGGGTTGTAGCTAAGAGAGACGCGCAGCGGCTCTTCAGGATTCAAACAGTGCGGTGTTTTCGTCGAGCCAGCCTTGCAGCAGCAGGGCGGCGGCGATGGCATCGACCGGGTTGTCGCGGTAACTGCCTTTCTGGCCGCCACGAGCCAGGCGTTCGCCCTTGGCCTCGAAGGTGGTCAGGCGTTCATCGTGGGTATAGAAGGGCAAATTGAAGCGGCCGTTCAGGCGCCGGGCGAACTTTTCCGCGCGGGCGCACATGTCGCTGGGCGTACCGTCCATGTTCAACGGCAGGCCGACCACCACGGCATCGGGTTTCCACTCTTTTATGAGGGCTTCGACCTGGTTCCAGTCAGGAATGCCATTCTGCGCCTTCAGGGTGCATAGCTCGCGGGCCTGACCGGTAATCACCTGGCCGACCGCAACGCCGATCTGTTTGGTGCCGTAGTCAAAACCCAGAATCAGCTTCAGGGCCATCAGGCGTGCCCCGCCTGACTGGTCAGCAGGCTGAGGTTGACGCCCAGGTGCTTGGCGGCAGCTTCCAGACGCAGTTCGCTGCTGGTGTTGAACAGGATGTCCGCGTCGAACGGGCAGTTCAGCCAGGCGTTCTGCGCCAGTTCGGCCTCCAGTTGCCCGGCTTCCCAGCCGGCGTAGCCGAGGACGATCAGGCTTTTTGCCGGGCCGACGCCGTCAGCGATGGCGAACAGCACGTCCTGGGAGGTCGACAGGGCCAACTCGTCTTCCAGATCAACGGTCGCCTGGAAACTCTGCCCCTTGGGGTGAAGGACGAAACCGCGATCGGTCTGCACCGGGCCACCGATGAAGATCGGCACATGCTGGCAGAGGGCAGGCGGTTCGATTTCCGGGCGCAATTGCTCAAGGATATCGGCCAGGTTCAGATCTTGCGGACGGTTGACCACCAGCCCCATGGCGCCATTGGCCGTGTGCTCGACGATGTAGGTCAAGGTGTGCGCAAAGTTTGGGTCGGCCATGTGCGGCATGGCGATCAGGAATTGATGCTTGAGGTAGCTGGGGCTGACGTTTTTCATGACCGCTAGTGTGGCGTTCGAGGGGCGAACTGACAAGCTGGGGATGCACAGGAATTAGCGCAATTCTGTAGGAGCGAGCTTGCTCGCGATGGTCGTCAAGGATAACGCTGCCAGGTTGACACCCCGCGGTGCTCTCAGGTTTATCGCGAGCAAGCTCGCTCCTACAGGTGTGGGGTGTGTGGTCAGTTACTGGAGAGGCGATCGCCGCGGGCAAATTTCCAGGTGCGGATTATCTCCAACCGATCGATATCCGACAAATCCCCGGTAAACGGCGCAAAAGGCGCTGCCAGCCTGACGATCCGTTGCGCCGCCTGATCCAGCAGCGGCTGACCTGAAGATTCCAGCACCAGCACTTCATACAGTGAACCATCACGGTTGATCGACACCATCAAGCGCAAGTTGCCGTAGATCTGTTTGCGCCGCGCTTCATCGGGGTAGTTGAGGTTACCGATCCGCTCGACTTTCTTGCGCCATTCGTCCTTGTACCAGGCGCCCTTGTCGCGCATGGTCGAGGCCGCGCTCAAGCGGTGAATGCGCGGGCGCTTGGCGTACAGCTGTTGTTCGGCGGCCAGTTCCGCTTCCAGGCTGGCGATGTCGCTGGACAGTTGCTCGCTGTCGAAGGTCGGCGCCTGGACCTGGGTTTTTACCTCGGTCTTGGGCTCCTCGGTCTTGGCGGGGGCTTTTTTCGGCTTCGGCGCCACGGTGGTCACGGCAGCCTTGGGCGGGGCTTCCTGCACTTCAGGCTTGGCAGCCGGCGGTGGCGTGACTTTTTGTACCTTGTTGTCCTGGAACGGCGCGACCTCGGTGGTCTTGGGAATCGCCTTTTTATCCAGGGTGCCGCTACCTTGCTGATTCTCCTGGGCCAGGAAATCGGCTTTCTCTGGCTTCTTTTCGCTCTTGAAGGTGGCGAGGGTGATTTCCAGGGTTTTGCTGATCTGCTTGGGCTCGACCACTGCAAATCCGACACCCAACAGCAAGGCCAAGTGGATCAGCGCCGCCAGAAACAGGGTAAAACCGAGGCGATCGACCGGGCGCACGCCACGGTGGGCGAGTTCGGCAGGCAGATCGGACGGGAGTGTCATGACAAGGAAACCAACATCGCGTTTTCACAGGCCGCGCATGATAACGCAATGTTGGTTTGGCTAATCAACGTGCCTTGAGCTTCTGATCGATGGCATCCATCAGCATGCCGCCGATGTCGGTGCCAAACGCGTTATCAATCTCGCGAATGCAGGTCGGGCTGGTGACGTTGATCTCGGTCAGGTGCTCGCCGATTACGTCCAGGCCAACGAACAGCAGGCCTTTTTCACGTAAGGTCGGGCCGACTTGCGCGGCGATCCATCGGTCCTTGTCGGTCAGCGGGCGGGCTTCGCCACGCCCCCCGGCAGCGAGGTTGCCACGGGTTTCGCCCAGGGCCGGAATCCGCGCCAGGCAATAATCCACAGGCTCGCCGTCGATCATCAGGATTCGCTTGTCGCCATCGACGATAGCCGGCAGGTAACCCTGGATCATGATTTGCTGCTGACCATGCAAGGTCAGGGTTTCGAGGATCACCGACAGGTTCGGATGCCCTGCAGTGTGGCGGAAGATCGAAGAACCGCCCATGCCGTCAAGCGGCTTGAGGATCACATCGCCATGATGGTCGGCGAATTCGCGCAGCACGTCAGGGCGACGGCTGACGATGGTCGGCGGCGTGCACTGCGGGAACAGTGTAGCGAACAGCTTTTCGTTGCAGTCGCGCAGGCTTTGCGGCTTGTTGACCACCAGCACGCCGGCGCGTTCGGCTTGCTCCAGCAAATAGGTGGAGTAGACGAACTCCATGTCGAACGGCGGATCCTTGCGCATCAGGATCACGTCCAGATCGCTCAGCAGTGCGTCGCTTTCGGCGCCCAGTTCGAACCATTTTTCCGGGTTGGCGAAAACCTGCAACGGACGCATCCGGGCTCGGGCCTGGCCTTCGCCCTGATACAGGTCGCGCTGTTCCATGTAGAACAGCTCCCAGCCACGCTTCTGCGCGGCCAGCAGCATGGCCAGCGAGCTATCCTTTTTATAGGAAATGCTGGCGATAGGGTCCATGACAATCCCGACGCGAACGCTCATGGGTGTTTCCTCGAAATTTGGGGGGCTATGTCGATCTCTGTAGGAGCGAGCTCGCTCGCGATGAACCCGAGAACAACACGCTTATACAGCCAGCACGCGTTATCGTTGACGGCCATCGCGAGCAAGCTCGCTCCTACAAAAGATCAGCGTATAAAAGTGGCGTCAGAGTGGCGCTGAGTGTGTTCCCGGTCAAGGAAAAACCACCTTGCGGGTCGGCCGATAGATTGGTGTTGGAGACTGTGCTAAAAAGGCTGCCATGTCGTGCCGGCCCTTGAACACCAAGGGTTTCGAGCCGCGTTAACCGGCAAACGGACAATTTGTTTCGCAAAGGCGACGGTAGAGCATTTTATGGAACAGCACCCCAGCGCCTTGAAGGTCATGGTGATCGACGATTCGAAGACGATCCGTCGCACCGCCGAAACGCTGCTCAAGAACGTGGGTTGTGAGGTCATTACGGCCATCGACGGTTTTGATGCCCTGGCCAAGATTGTCGACAACCATCCCGGCATCATCTTTGTCGACATCATGATGCCGCGCCTGGATGGTTATCAGACCTGCGCCCTGATCAAGAACAACAGCGCGTTCAAGTCCACGCCAGTGATTATGCTGTCGTCCAAGGACGGACTGTTCGACAAGGCCAAGGGGCGCATCGTCGGCTCCGACCAGTTTTTGACCAAGCCTTTCAGCAAGGAAGAATTGCTTGATGCGATCCAGGCCCATGTTCCTGGTTTCGCCGCCGTTTTGCCGCAGTAGGACACGCACAGTGACGCTCGGCCATCGGGTCAGGCGTCGACAAGAATGGGGAAGACCATGGCACGTATTCTGATCGTCGATGATTCGCCGACCGAAATGTACAAACTGACCGGCATGCTGGAAAAGCACGGTCATGAAGTGTTGAAAGCCGAAAACGGCGCCGACGGCGTGGCCCTGGCCCGCCAGGAAAAGCCCGATGCGGTGCTGATGGACATCGTCATGCCAGGCCTCAATGGCTTCCAGGCCACCCGCCAGTTGACCAAGGACCCGGAAACCGGGCACATCCCGGTGATCATCATCACCACCAAGGATCAGGAAACCGACAAAGTCTGGGGCACGCGCCAGGGCGCCAAGGACTACCTGACCAAGCCGGTCGATGAAGACACCCTGATCAAGACCCTGAACAACGTGCTGGCCGGTTGATCGTCAGACCATGAACGAGTCGCTGACGGCTTTCGAACTGCTGCTGCAGATCGACCAGCGCTGTCGTTTGCTGGCGGCGGACTTGCCGTCCCAGCCGGCCCGGCGGGACAGTTGGAGCGGCATCGGTTTTCGTCTGGGCGAGCACTGGTATGTCGCGCCCATGAGCGAAGTCAGCGAGGTCCTACACGAGCCGCGCTGCACTCAGCTACCGGGGGTCAAACCCTGGGTCAAGGGTGTCGCCAACCTGCGAGGACGTTTGCTGCCGGTCATGGACTTATGCGGCTTCTTCGGGCACGAGCTTTCGGCGGTACGTCGACAGCGGCGGGTGTTGGTGGTGGAACATGAAGAGGTGTTTGCCGGGTTGCTGGTCGATGAAGTCTTCGGCCTCCAGCACTTTGCCCAGGACAGCCTGGAGCCGGTGCCGGCAGACGAATTGAAGGGGCCGGTGGCGACGTTTGTCAAAGGCCGGTTTCAGCGTGAGCAGTGCTGGCAGGTGTTCAGCCCGTTTGCGTTGACGCAGTCTCAGGGGTTCATGAACGTCGCGGTGTAAACACGGACCCTTGTAGGAGCGAGCTTGCTCGCGATGGTGTGTCAGTAACATAGATGTCGACTGGGTACACCATCGCGAGCAAGCTCGCTCCTACAGGAGTACTCGAAGGCCTTCAAAGGTGTGGGTTAACAGGCGAGGACCGATGATAAAAGCAAAAGCAGGCAAGCCAATGGAAGGGTCGCGCAGCCGGTCGCAGATTATCGTGCTATTCATCGCGTTGATCGTCTTCATCATGCTGCTGTTCGCCAACTTCGCGTACCTCAACACCCAGGCTATCTACGACAAACAGTACATCGGCCACGCCGGCGAACTGCGCGTGCTGTCCCAGCGTATCGCCAAAAACGCCACCGAAGCCGCCGCCGGCAAGGCTGCCGCGTTCAAGTTGCTCAGCGATGCGCGCAACGATTTTGCCCGGCGCTGGGGTTTTCTGAAGACGGGTGACCCGGCCACTGGCCTGCCACCGGCCCCCGCCACCGTGCGTCCGGAGATGCGCGCGGTGCAACAGGACTGGGAGCGGCTGCTGAAGAACACCGATGCGATTCTCTCCAGCGAGCAAACCGTACTGTCGCTGCATCAGGTCGCCGCAACCCTGGCCGAAACCGTGCCGCAATTGCAGGTTGAGTACGAGAAAGTCGTCGAGATTCTCCTGCAACGGGGCGCCCCGGCGGCACAGGTGGCCATGGCCCAGCGCCAATCGCTGCTGGCCGAGCGGATCCTCGGCGCAGTCAACACGGTGTTGGCCGGCGACGAAAATTCACAGCAGGCCGCCGATGCGTTCGGGCGTGACGCAACGCAGTTCGGCAAGGTGCTCAACGGAATGCTCCAGGGCGACCCGGCGCTCAAGGTCAGCCAGGTCGAAGACCGCGACGCCCGTGCGCGACTCGCGGAAATCTCCGAGCTGTTCGAGTTCGTCTCGGGCTCGGTGGACGAGATCCTCGAAACCTCGCCGGAGCTGTTCAAGGTCCGCGAATCGGCCTCGAACATTTTCAGTCTGTCGCAAACCCTGCTCGACGAAGCCTCACACCTGGCCAGCGGTTTTGAAAACATGGTAGGCGGGCGAACCACCGACACCATTGGCGGCTATGTGCTGGGCCTGTTGGCGCTGGCTTCGATCATCCTGATCGGTTTGGTGATGGTGCGCGAAACCAATCGTCAGTTGCGCGAGACCGCCGAGAAAAACGAGCGTAACCAGAACGCGATCATGCGCTTGCTCGACGAGATCGAAGACCTGGCCGACGGCGACCTCACAGTGACTGCCTCGGTGACCGAAGACTTTACCGGCACCATCGCCGACTCGATCAATTACTCCGTCGACCAGCTGCGCGATCTGGTCGCGACCATCAACCTCACTGCCGGCCAGGTTGCCGCCGCCGTGCAGGAAACCCAGGCCACCGCCATGCACCTGGCGCAGGCCTCGGAACATCAGGCCCAGCAGATTTCCGAGGCCTCCATGGCGATCAACGACATGGCCGAGTCCATCGACCAGGTGTCGGCCAACGCGGCTGAATCGTCAGCGGTTGCCGAACGCTCGGTGGAAATCGCCAACAAGGGCAACGAGGTGGTGCACAACACCATCCACGGCATGGACAACATTCGCGAGCAGATTCAGGACACCGCCAAGCGCATCAAGCGCCTGGGCGAGTCATCCCAGGAAATCGGCGACATCGTCAGCCTGATCGATGACATTGCCGATCAGACCAATATCCTGGCCCTCAACGCGGCCATCCAGGCGTCCATGGCCGGTGACGCCGGTCGCGGTTTCGCCGTGGTCGCCGATGAAGTGCAACGCCTGGCCGAGCGCTCATCCGCGGCCACGCGGCAGATTGAAACCCTGGTGCGGGCGATCCAGACCGACACCAACGAAG
Source organism: Pseudomonas sp. EU05-FHT14B02 (assembly GCF_058791055.1). Lineage (NCBI taxonomy): Bacteria > Pseudomonadati > Pseudomonadota > Gammaproteobacteria > Pseudomonadales > Pseudomonadaceae > Pseudomonas > Pseudomonas sp. EU05-FHT14B02. The sequence goes on from NZ_JBYTDD010000020.1 coordinate 108,022, forward strand.
CGGTCATTTCCATGGAACAGACCACGACCGAGGTGGTGCGCGGCGCCCGTCTGGCGCAGGATGCCGGTGTGGCCCTGGAAGAAATCGAAGGCGTCTCCAAAACTCTAGCGGCGTTGATCCAGAGTATTTCCAATGCGGCGCAACAGCAGACGTCGTCGGCCGGTCAGATTTCCCTGACAATGAACGTGATCCAGCAGATCACCTCGCAGACGTCGTCGGGTTCCACCGCTACGGCCGAAAGCATCGGCAACTTGGCGAAAATGGCCAGTCAGTTGCGTCGTTCGGTGTCCGGTTTCACCTTGCCGGATGCCAAGGCGCGGGTTGTGGACAAAGCTTGAACCGCCCATGGGTATCTGAATTGTGATTGGAGTGGTTATGGGTGATCGGCACGACTATGTGGCCCTCGAGTGGGTCAAGGGCGAGATTGCCGAAACGCTGAAACAGGCTCATCACGCGATTGAAAACCTGCTCGATGACCCGCAGGCGACGCAAGCGCTGGATGCAAGCCTTTCGTGCATCCATCAGGTTCACGGCAGTTTGCAGATGGTCGAGTTCTACGGCGCGGCGTTGCTCGCCGAAGAAATGGAACAATTGGCCATGGCCTTGCAGGGCAATCGTGTCAGCCATCGCGACGAGGCGTTACACCTGTTGATGCAGGCCCTTGGGCAGCTGCCGATCTACCTCGACCGGGTGCAAGACGCGCGTCGCGACTTGCCACTGGTGGTGTTGCCACTGATCAACGACCTGCGCAGCGCTCGCGGCGAAAGCCTGTTGTCGGAAACCAGCCTGTTCAGCCCGCAATTGCCCGAGTTACCAGCGTTGGACGCACAAACGCTGGCGCAACTGGAACCGGTCGAATTGCCCGGTGTGCTGCGAAAGCTGCGGCAGATGCTGCAAATGGCGCTGGTCGGATTTTTGCGTGAACAGGACAACGACACCAACCTCGATTACCTGGCCAAGGTATTCACCCGCCTCGAAGCACTGTGCGACAACGCCCCCCTGAGCCCGTTATGGCAGGTGGCATCGGCGCTGGTCGAAGGCATGCAGGGCGGTGCGATCGCCAATAGCCCGGCCTTGCGCAGCCTGTTCAAGGATGCCGACAAGGAACTCAAGCGTCTGCTCGAACAGGGTATGCCCGGCATCAATCAACCGGCCCCGCCGGAGCTGCTCAAGAGTTTACTGTTCTACATTGCCAAGGCCGAACATCCCACCGGGCAGATGCTGACCATGAAAGAACGCTACTCACTGGACGACGCGCTGCCCGACAGCGTGATGGTCGATGAAGAACGCGCGCACCTGGCCGGTCCCGACCGCGACGCCATGCGCTCGGTGCTGGCTGCGCTGTGCGAAGAGCTGGTGCGGGTCAAGGAACGCCTGGACCTGTTCGTGCGCAGCGACCGCCAGCACACTTCCGACCTCGACAGCCTGCTGGCGCCGCTGCGGCAAATCGCCGACACCCTGGCGGTCCTGGGCTTCGGCCAGCCGCGCAAGGTGATCATCGATCAACTGGCGGTGGTGCTCAGCCTCGCTCAGGGCCAGCGCGAACCCAACGATGCGATCCTCATGGACGTTGCAGGGGCCTTGTTGTATGTCGAGGCGACGCTGGCCGGCATGGTCGGTACCGTGGAGCCGGAGAGCCAGGACGACAACCGCCTGCCCACTACAGACCTGACGCAGATTCATCAGATCGTGATCAAAGAGGCGCGCATCTGTTTGCAGCAGGCCAAGGACATGATTGTCGACTATATCGACGCCGATTGGGACCGCCAGCATTTGCAGGCGTTGCCGGCCTTGCTGACCCAGGTGCGCGGGGCGCTGGCGATGATTCCGTTGAGCCGGGTGGCGAGCCTGGTCGAAACCTGCAATCACTTTATTCGCGAGCACTTGTTGCTCGAGCCGGGTCAACCGGGCTGGCAGGAACTGGATAGCCTGGCCGACGTGATCACGAGCATCGAGTACTATCTCGAACGGCTCAGTGATGACCCGCAAGCGCAGGGTGAAAACCTGCTCGATGTCGCGGAAAAAAGCCTGGCGAACCTCGGTTTTTTCCCCAGTGAGCAGCATGTGCCAGTGCTTGATGATGTGCTCAATCCGACCCAGGCGCAGGTCATGCAGATGATGCAGGAGCTGGAGGATCCACAGGTCGTCCAGACCTTGGCCGATGTGCTCGCCAGTCCGGTTTCGACTGTGAATCCGCCCGCGCTGAACACCCCGGGCAGCCTGTTGCCGCCACCCGCAGGCGAAGAGCCAGTGGACGAAGAACTGCGCGAAGTGTTCCTCGAAGAAACCGACGAAGTCCTGGAGATCCTGCGCGAATACTTGCCGCGCTGGTCCGCCAACCCAGACAACCGCTCGGCCCTGAGTGAGTTGCGCCGCGCCTTCCATACCCTCAAGGGCAGTGGCCGCATGGTACGCGCCCTGGTGCTGGGCGAGCTGGCCTGGGCCGTGGAAAACCTGCTCAATCGCGTACTGGAGAACAGTGTGGAGCCGGGTGCTACGGTGCAGCAACTGATCGGCGATGTGCTGCATCTGCTGCCGGAGCTGGTGGCTGAATACGCCGCCAATGCCCAGCGTCAGCGCAACGATGTCGATCAGTTGGCCGCCCGCGCCCATGCCTTGGCCAAGGGCGATGAACCGGTATCCGATGAGGATACGCAAGATGTCGCGGCCCTCGACCCGCTGTTGCTGGAGATCTTCCGCAAAGAGGCCGAAACCCACTTGGGCAGCCTCAATCGCTTCCTTGATCAGGCCGCCGAGCATGTGCCGTTGCAGGCCAGCGACGAATTGCAGCGCGCCTTGCACACCCTCAAGGGCAGCGCCTCGATGGCGGGCGTGTTGCCGATTGCCGAACTGGCCGCACCGCTGGATCAACTGGCCCGGGAATACAAGGCGCACCTGATCGCACTGGATCTGGATGAAGTCGAATTGTTACTGGAGGCAGAAGGACTGTTTCGCCTCGGCTTGCGCCAGCTCAAGCGCGATCCGCTGGCGGAAATTCCCGGTGCCCGGGGGTTGACCGAGCGAGCCAGGGCGCTGCTGACCGAGCGTCTGGAAAACCTCCTGAACACACCGAACACGGGGCTTCGGATCAAGCGCGACCCGCAGTTGATCAACAACTTCCTCGCCCAAGGCATGGACATCCTGCTGGATGCCGAAAGCCTGTTGCAGCGTTGGCAGCAACACCCCGGCGAACGTCAGGAGCTCAGCGCGCTGCTGGACGAATTGACCACCCTCGGCGAAGGCGCCCATCTGGCCGACCTGCACCCGGTGGACGAGTTGTGCGAGGCGTTGCTCGACCTGTACGGTGCCGTGGAAGAAAGCAGCCTGGCGGTCAGCGAGCGGTTTTTCCATGAAGCGCAGGGTGCCCACGAAGCGCTGATCAACATGCTCGACGAACTGGCCGCCGGTCAGGAAGTCAGCCCGCAGCCGCAACGGATCAGGGCCTTGCGCGAGCTGCTCGACGAGAGCCTTGACCCGTCGGCCATGGGCCTGATCCGCAGCGATGGCAGCCGAAGCCTGAGCATCCGCGAACTGGGTTCTGTCACCGAGGAACTTGAGCGCACGCTACCCCCTGTCCCTGTAGGAGCCAGCTCGCTCGCAATGGACTCAAATGCACCGCGCTTATCCAATGACAACGCGTCATCGTTGACGCCCGTCGCGAGCGAGCTCGCTCCTACAGGAGAGGGGCGCGAACTGGACGAGGAAATCGTTGCGATCTTCCTTGAAGAAGCGGTGGATATCCTCGAAAGCGCCGGTCAGGCCTTGCAGCGCTGGTTGCGCGACTCGGACAACGCCGCGCCGCTGTCGTCCCTGCAACGGGATTTGCACACCCTCACAGGCGGTGCGCGCATGGCCGGGGTCGGGCCGGTCGGCGATCTGGCCCATGAGCTGGAAAGCCTTTACCAGGGCCTGGTGGACCGTCGTTATGCCTTCAGCGATTCACTGGTGGTGCTGCTCAAACAGAGCCATGAGCGACTGGCGTTGTACCTTGAACAGTTGCAACTCAACCAGCCGCTGGACGATTCCCGTGAGCTGATCGAAGCCATTCGTGCCTACCGTCAAGGGCATGTGGGCATCACCGAGGGGGCCCGGCAGGCGACCGGCAGCGACGCGGCTGCGCACGATACTGAATTGCTGGAGATCTTCCTCGAGGAAGGTTTCGACATTATCGAAAGCTCCGGGGCGGCGCTTGAGCGCTGGCAGGCCCAGCCTTCGAGTCGTCAGGAGGTGGAAACCCTGCTGCGCGACCTGCACACCCTCAAGGGCGGTGCGCGCATGGTGGAAATCGCCGCGATTGGTGATCTGGCCCATGAACTGGAGTTCCTCTACGAAGGCCTGTCCACTGGCGTGCTGCAACCGACGGAGCCGTTGTTCGCGCTGTTGCAGCGCAGCCATGACCGACTGGCGCAGATGCTCGATGCTGCCCGCGCCGGTGAGCCGATGCCGCCGGCCGATCGCTTGATTGATGCGATCAAGAACTTCAGCCATCCAGCCGTGCCGGAAACGCCCGCGTCGATTGCGCTGTCGGCCAAGCCCGAGCCGCTGGCGCCGCCGTCCGATGCCGGCGTGGACATGGTCAAGGTCTCGGCGGAACTGCTCGACGATCTGGTCAACCTGGCCGGTGAAACATCGATCTTCCGTGGCCGAATCGAACAACAGGTCAACGATGCGCACATCGCCCTGAATGAGATGGAGACCACTATCGAGCGGATGCGCGACCAGTTGCGCCGCCTCGATACCGAAACCCAGGGGCGGATTCTCAGCCGCCAGCAAGTCGAGGCCGAACGCCTGGGCTACGAGGAATTCGACCCGCTGGAAATGGACCGCCACTCACAGTTGCAGCAACTTTCCCGGGCATTGTTCGAGTCGGCTTCTGACTTGCTCGACCTCAAGGAAACCCTCGAGCGACGCAACCAGGACACGGAAAACCTCCTGCAACAGCAGGGCCGCATCAACACCGAACTGCAGGAAGGCCTGATGCGCACGCGCATGGTGCCGTTCGAACGCATGCTTCCGCGTTTGCAGCGCATCGTCCGGCAGGTGTCCAGCGAACTGGGCAAGGACGTGGACTTCATCGTCGACAACGCCGAAGGTGAAATGGACCGCAGCGTTCTTGAACGCATGGCCGCGCCGCTGGAACACATGCTGCGCAACGCCGTCGATCATGGCCTGGAGTCCGTTGAAGTGCGGCTGGCGGCGGGGAAGCCGGCCAAGGGGAAAATCACCCTCGATCTGCTGCGCGAAGGCGGCGACATCATTTTCGACATCCGCGACGACGGCGCCGGTGTACCGCTGGACGCGGTGCGGCGCAAGGCAATCAAGCGGGGCCTGCTCGCCCCGGATAGCATCATCAGTGATCACGACGTGTTGCAGTTCATCCTGCAACCGGGGTTTTCCACCGCCGAGAAAATCACCCAGATCTCCGGACGCGGCGTCGGCATGGACGTGGTGCATGAAGAGGTGCGACAACTGGGCGGCACCATGAGCATCGACTCTGTGCCCGGGCAGGGCGTGCATTTTCGAATTCGCCTGCCGTTTACCGTATCGGTCAACCGGGCGTTGATGGTGCAGTGCGGTGAGGACCAATACGCGATCCCGCTCAATACCATCGACGGTATCGTTCGCGTTCTGCCTAATGAGCTCGAAGGGTATTTCCGCTTCGATTCGCCAACCTACGAATACGCCGGCCAACATTACGAGCTGTGCTATCTGGGTGAGCTGCTGAAAACCAGCCCGCGCCCGAAGCTGTTGGGCCAGAGCCTGCCATTGCCGGTGTTGCTGGTGCAGTGCAATGAACGGCACATCGCGGTGCTGGTGGATGCCATGGCCGGCACTCGCGAAATCGTGGTCAAGAGCCTGGGGCCGCAATTTGCGGCGGTGCAAGGGGTGTCCGGGGCGACGATTCTCGGGGACGGCCGGGTGGTGCTGATTCTGGATTTGCTGGCGCCGATCCGCGCCATGCAGGCCCGTGTGCCCCAGCGTCCGGCGGGGCAAGAGGTCGAGGTCGAACCGCATCGGCCACTGCTGGTGATGGTGGTCGACGACTCGGTCACCGTGCGCAAGGTCACCAGCCGCTTGCTCGAACGCCACGGCATGAGCGTGCTGACCGCCAAGGACGGAGTCGATGCCATGCTGCTGCTGGAAGAGCACATGCCCGACCTGATGCTGCTGGACATCGAGATGCCGCGCATGGATGGCTTCGAAGTCGCGACTCAGGTGCGCAACGACGAACGCCTGCAACACCTGCCGATCATCATGATCACCTCCCGCACTGGACAGAAACACCGCGACCGCGCCATGGCCATTGGCGTCAACGACTACCTTGGCAAGCCGTACCAGGAATCGGTGCTGCTCGAAAGCATCGCCTTGTGGAGCAAGACCCATGCTTGAGCACCGCACCAGCAACCTCACCGGCCTGCTGCTGCCGTTGGCCGACCGCAACCTGATCCTGCCCAACGTCGCCGTTGCCGAGCTGATCGATTACCAGCAGCCGGGGACGTTCGACCTCGACACGCCGCCGTGGTACCTGGGCCTGGTGACATGGCGTGACCGGCAGATTCCGCTGCTGAGTTTCGAGTCGGCATGCGCGCAGAAAATCGTCATCGGCGAACGCGCGCGGATCGTCATTCTCAACGCCCTGGGCGGGCGTCCAGAGCTGAAATTCATCGCCCTGCTGGTGCAGGGGATTCCTCGCTCCTGCAAGCTCGATAGCCAATTGAGTTATGTGGATGTGCCATTGTGTTCGCTGGAACAGGCGGCGGTACAGGTGGGCGAGCAAGTGGCCAAGGTGCCGGATCTGTTGGCGCTGGAGGCGTTGTTGGTGAATGCCGGGTTGACCATCTGATCGCGGGCTTGCCCGCGAAGTCGGCGGAACAGGCAAGAATCATTACCCTGAGCGTAACGATCCACCACTCTGCTTGATTGATGCCCCCAACCAACACTCCTAAGGTGACCCCCACGACAGCGAACCCGTGGAGTGGTCATGACAACAACAATATCCCCCGACTCGCGATGGACGCGGCGGCGCAGCGAAAAGCAGCGGCGCCTCGAGCTGGTGCGAGGTCTTGCCGACGGTGTGGTGTTGCCCACCGACAACATCGTCGCGGCGCTTGAAGCGCTGATTCTGCCCGGCGACCGCGTGGTGCTCGAAGGCAACAACCAGAAGCAGGCGGATTTCCTTTCGCGCTCCCTGGCCAAGGCCGACCCCGCGAAGCTGCATGACCTGCATATGATCATGCCCAGCGTCGGACGCTCCGAGCACCTGGATCTGTTCGAACGGGGCATCGCCCGCAAACTCGACTTCTCTTTCGCCGGTACCCAGAGCCTGCGCATCAGCCAGTTGCTCGAAGACGGCCTGCTGGAAGTCGGCGCGATCCACACCTACATCGAACTCTACGCACGGCTGGTGGTGGACCTGATTCCCAACGTCGTGTTGTCGGCCGGGTTCATGGCCGACCGCGCCGGCAACATCTACACCGGGCCGAGCACCGAAGACACCCCGGCGCTGATCGAGCCGGCGGCCTTCAGCGACGGCATCGTCATCGTCCAGGTCAACCAGTTGGTGGACGACGTCAGCGATCTGCCGCGCGTCGACATCCCGGCGTCCTGGGTCGACTTCGTGGTGGTGGCTGACAAGCCGTTCTATATCGAACCGCTGTTCACCCGCGACCCTCGGCACATCAAGCCTGTGCACGTGCTGATGGCGATGATGGCGATTCGCGGGATCTACGAAAAACACAACGTGCAATCCCTCAACCACGGCATCGGTTTCAATACCGCTGCCATCGAACTGATCCTGCCGACCTACGGCGAATCCCTCGGCCTCAAAGGCAAGATCTGCCGCAACTGGACGCTCAACCCGCACCCGACGCTGATCCCGGCGATTGAAAGTGGTTGGGTCGAAAGCGTGCATTGCTTTGGCACCGAACTGGGGATGGAGAACTACATTGCGGCGCGGCCGGATGTGTTCTTTACCGGGCGCGACGGCTCCCTGCGTTCCAACCGGATGTTCAGCCAGCTGGCCGGGCAATACGCCGTGGACCTGTTCATCGGCGCGACTTTGCAGGTCGATGGCGATGGTCATTCTTCCACCGTCACCCGCGGGCGCCTGGCCGGTTTCGGCGGCGCCCCGAACATGGGACACGACCCGCGTGGTCGTCGTCATGGCACGCCGGCCTGGCTCGACATGCGCAACACCGATGTAGCCGAGCCGATGCTCGAACGTGGCAAAAAGCTCGTGGTGCAGATGGTCGAGACCTTCCAGGAGGGCGGCAAACCGACCTTCGTCGAAACCCTCGATGCGGTGGATGTGGCGAAGAAAAGCGGCATGCCACTGGCGCCGATCATGGTCTACGGCGACGACGTCACCCACTTGTTGACCGAAGAAGGCATCGCCTACCTGTACAAGGCGCGCTCACTGGAAGAACGCCAGGCGATGATCGCCGCCGTCGCCGGGGTGACCGCCATCGGCCTGCGCCACAACCCCAAAGACACCGCGCGCATGCGCCGCGAAGGCTTGATCGCCTTGCCCGAAGACCTCGGCATCCGCCGCACCGACGCCACCCGCGAACTGCTCGCGGCGAAAAGCGTGGCCGATCTTGTTGAGTGGTCCGGTGGCCTCTACAACCCGCCCGCCAAGTTCAGGAGCTGGTAATGCACGCACTTAACCTGCAACCAAAAAGCCTGAGCCTGGCCGAACGGCTGGCGGACCTGGCAGTGGATGCGCTGATCGACGAGGCTGATCTGTCGCCGAAACCGGCACTGGTCGACCGTCGCGGCAATGGCGCCCACACCGATTTGCACCTGGGGCTGATGCACGCCTCGGCGCTGTCTTTGTGGCCGGCCTTTAAAGAAATGGCGGAAGTCGCCATCGAGTTCGGCGAGATCGGCTTGCCCCTGCGCGAAGCCGTGGGCCGCATCGGTCGCGAAGGTGAGCAAGCCATGCTCGACACCACCGGCGGGGTGAACACCCATCGCGGAGCAATCTGGGCCTTGGGCTTGCTGATCACTGCCGCTGCACTGGAACCTCAATCCTGCAACGCCAATAGCGTGGCATTACGGGCGGCGCGGCTGGCCCTGCTCGACGACCGTTTTGCGCCACGTCCGCTCAGTCACGGTGCGCAAGTCGCCCAACGCTACGGTGCTCGCGGTGCCCGTGAAGAAGCGCAACTGGGTTTTCCGGCGGTGACCCAACGTGCACTGCCACAACTGCTGCGCAGCCGCGCCGCCGGTCATGGCGAGCAGAACGCCCGGCTCGACGCACTGTTGGCGATCATGACGAGTCTGGCCGACACCTGCGTGCTTTACCGCGCCGGTGAAGAAGGCCTGAACATCATGCAACTGGGCGCCCGGGAGGTGCTCGATGCAGGCGGCAGCGCCAGCCTCGGCGGACGTCGCCGCCTGCATGAGCTGGACCAACAACTCATCGCGTTGAATGCCTCGCCCGGTGGCGCTGCCGACCTGCTTGCAGCCTGCCTGTTCATCGACCGTATCGCGTCTGGCGACGGCCTTATCCAGGGAGTGTTTTGATGGAAACCTTATCCTTTGAATTCCCCGCCGGGCAGCCGCCACGCGGTCGCACCCTGGTGGGTTGTGTCGGCTCTGGCGATCTGGAAGTGCTGATCGAACCGGGTCAGGCCGGCAAGTTGACGATCAATGTGCAGACCTCGGTCAACGGCAGCGAACAACGCTGGCGGCATCTGTTTGCACGGATGTTCGACGGCCAGACGCCCCCGGCGATGGACATCGACATCCACGATTTCGGCGCGACACCCGGCGTGGTGCGTCTGCGTCTGGAACAGGGCTTCGAGGAGATCGGCCATGACTGACAGCGCATCTTTGCTCAACAAGCACAGCTTCGTCGAACTCGGTGCCCGGCAACGGGCCAAGGCCCTGCTCGATGCCGGCACCTTCCGCGAACTGCTCGACCCCTTTCAACGGATCATGTCGCCGTGGCTGTCGCGCCAGGGCGTGGTGCCGCAAGCCGACGACGGCGTGGTGATCGCCAAGGGCAATCTCGATGGTTTGCCGGTGGTGATCGCGGCCATCGAAGGGGCGTTCCAGGGCGGCAGCCTCGGTGAAGTCGGCGGAGCAAAAATTGCCGGCGCGCTGGAACTGGCCGCCGAAGACAACCGCAACGGTATCCCGACCCGCGCCCTGCTGTTGCTCGAAACCGGCGGCGTGCGCTTGCAGGAAGCCAACCTCGGCCTGGCGGCAATTGCCGACATCCACGCGGCGATTGTCGATTTGCAGCAGTACCAACCCGTGGTCGGTGTGGTGGCGGGCAGCGTCGGTTGCTTTGGCGGCATGTCGATTGCCGCCGGGTTGTGCAGCTACCTGTTGGTGACCCAGGAAGCGCGACTCGGCCTGAACGGCCCGCAGGTGATCGAACAGGAAGCCGGACTTGAGGAGTACGACTCCCGCGACCGACCCTTCATCTGGAGCCTGACCGGTGGCGAGCAACGCTTCGCCAGTGGTCTGGTGGATCGCTATGTTGCCGACGACGTGGCGCAGATCCGCCAGCAGGTGGGTGAGTTACTCCAGCAAGGATTGCCAGCGCAACCGCGTAGCCAACAGGCCGGGTTGTTCCTGCAACGGTTGGCGCGTCTGGATGCTGAACCGCAAATCGAGCCGTCCGTGGTTCGCGATCTGTACCAAGGAGAACGCCCATGAGTTCGTATTCCCTGCGAGGCTTGAACTGGTTCAACGCCTTGAGCGCCGGAGCGAAAGCAGTCGAGGGTTTGCCGGCTTCGCTGAAGGTCGCGGACGCCGTGCTGGGCGATCAGCCTGCGCGTTTCCTCGCGGTGGTGGCCGACCCGGAAAACCGCTTCGTCCGTGCACGTAACGGCGAAGTGGGTTTGCTCGAAGGCTGGGGCCTGGCCAAGGCCGTGGATGAAGTCATCGCCGCCGATCAAAACAAGGCACGCAAGCGCGCTCTTATCGCCATCGTCGACGTGCCGAGCCAGGCTTACGGTCGACGGGAGGAAGCCCTTGGCATTCATCAGGCGCTGGCCGCTGCGGCGGGCAGTTATGCCCGTGCCCGTCTGGCCGGTCATGCGGTGATCGGTTTGCTGGTGGGCAAGGCGATGTCGGGCGCGTTTCTGGCCCACGGCTATCAGGCCAATCGCTTGATCGCCCTGCGCGATCCGGGAGTGATGGTGCACGCCATGGGCAAGGCGTCGGCCGCGCGGGTGACCTTGCGCAGCGTCGAAGAGCTCGAAGCCTTGGCTGCCAGCGTGCCGCCGATGGCCTATGACATCGACAGCTATGCCAGCCTCGGGTTGCTGTGGGAAACCTTGGCGGTGGAGAAGATCGAGCAGCCGACGGCGGCGGATCTGGCGCGGGTGACCGAGTGCCTGCATCAGGCGATTGACGATGTGGCCGCCGCTGGCCGTGATCTGAGCGGTCGGCTGGGTGCGGCCAATCGGGCGGCGTCGAGCAAGGTTCGTCAATTGCTGAGAGCGCAGTGGTGAGCAGGCTACTGGCTCACGACCTGCTGTGGGGCATGACCCCGCAGCAGTTGCCCGCGGATGCGCCTGCCTGGGTGATCGAGTCGATCATTGCCGGCCAGCCGGTGGTGGTTCGTCGTGCCTTGAGCGCGGCGGGGCAGGTGGCGGTGGGCGTGCGCGGGCCGTTGCGCGAACAGCGATTTGCCGCGGTGATGGAAGTCGCCGCCATCACCCGGCGGGTGCAGCCGGAAGAGCTTCGCCAAGTTCAAGGCCCGCGTGATTTCCCGGCGCTGCGTGCCTTGGCGCAACTGCGCGCGCACCTGGATGACAGTGGCTGGGTCTGGGGTGTCAGCGGCAGCGCCGGGTTCGAGTTGGCCAGTGGGTTTGCCGCTTTGCACCAGGGCAGCGACCTCGACCTGATCCTGCGTACGCCACGTCCGTTGAGTCGTGTCGACGCCCAGGCGTTGGTGGCCGTTCTTGATACAGCCGTGTGCCGTGTAGACCTGCAACTGCAGGCACCGTCGGGCGCCGTTGCCTTGCGCGAATGGGCCGGTGCTTCGTCGCGAGTCCTGCTGAAAAATGCCATTCAAGCCACCCTGGTGACTGATCCGTGGAATCCACAGGAGCAAGCAGCATGAGCAGCTTGCTGGTGTTCCCCGGCCAGGGTGCGCAACAACCCGGAATGCTGGCGCGTTTGCCTCGGGAAACGTTGAACGAGGCGAGCGACCTGCTCGGTGAAGATGTGACGCAGCTGGATTCTGCCGAGGCGTTGCAGTCGACGAGGGCGGTTCAGCTTTGCCTGCTGATCGCCGGTGTCGCTGCTTCTCGCCAGTTGGGCATGGCCCCGGACTACGTGGCCGGCTTGTCGATCGGCGCTTACCCGGCCGCGGTGGTGGCTGGCGCCTTGGGTTTCAGCGATGCGCTGCATCTGGTCAGCCTGCGCGGTGAGCTGATGCAGCAGGCTTATCCACAGGGCTACGGCATGACCGCGATCATCGGTCTCGACCTGGCCACGGTGGAAGGATTACTGGCCCGGGTGCACAGCGCAGAAATGCCGGTTTATCTGGCCAATATCAACGCCGATAACCAGGTGGTGATTGCCGGTAGCGACGCGGCGATGAAAGCGGTGGCCGGGTTAGCGAAAGGTTGCGGAGCGGGCTTGGCCATGCGTCTGGCGGTGAGCGTGCCGTCCCACTGCCCATTGCTTGAGGCCCCCGCGCAACGGTTGGCCGAAGCCTTCGCCAAGGTGCCGCTGCACACCCCGAAGACGGGTTACCTGAGCGGCAGTCGTGCGCGTCCGCTGATCAAGCCTGAAGCCTTGCGTGACGACCTGGCCTTCAACATGTGCCGCATCGTCGATTGGCGCGGCACGGTACAAAGCGCCTACGAGCGCGGCGTACGTCTACAGATCGAACTGCCGCCCGGTGCGGTGCTGACCGGACTGGCGCGCCGGGTGTTCGAGCAGGGCACCGTGATTGCCTTTGACGGTGCACGGCTCGACACCTTGCAGGCGCTGATGCGTGAGGAGGGAAGCCGCCACTCCTAGATCATCTGACTTAAGGCTTCGAACAACAAAAACAACATTCGAAATGCACTTTGAGGACAACAACAATGATTATTTACGGTGTGGCGCTGTTGGCGATCTGTACGCTGGCAGGCGTGATCATGGGGGACATGCTCGGGGTGTTGCTGGGTGTGAAGTCAAACGTCGGCGGTGTCGGGATCGCGATGATCCTGCTGATTTGCGCACGGTTGTGGATGCACAACCGTGGCGGCATGACCAAGGATTGCGAGATGGGTGTCGGCTTCTGGGGCGCGATGTACATCCCGGTGGTGGTGGCGATGGCGGCACAACAAAACGTGGTCACGGCGCTGCATGGTGGTCCGGTGGCGGTGTTGGCAGCGATCGGTTCGGTGGTGATCTGCGGCTGCACCATTGCCCTGATCAGCCGGACCCATAGAGGCGAGCCCTTGCCCGATGAGCCGGTGGATGTAACGCCGGTTGGCGCACCGGCAGGAGGTCGCTGATATGTGGGAACTCATCAAGAGCGGTCTGGAACACAACGGTCTGGTCACCGCATTCGCCTTTGTCGGCGTGATCATGTGGGTATCAGTAGTGATCTCCAAACGCCTGACCTTCGGGCGTATCCACGGCTCGGCGATTGCCATCGTCATCGGCCTGGTACTGGCCTGGGTCGGCGGCACGATGACCGGCGGGCAAAAAGGCCTGGCGGACCTGACCCTGTTTTCCGGCATCGGGCTGATGGGCGGCGCCATGCTGCGAGACTTCGCCATCGTCGCCACGGCCTTCGAGGTGCAGGCCACGGAAGCGAAAAAGGCCGGCTTGATCGGTGTTATCGCGCTGCTGTTGGGCACAGTGCTGCCGTTTATTGTCGGCGCGTGCATGGCCTGGGTCTTCGGTTACCGCGATGCGGTGAGCATGACCACCATCGGCGCCGGTGCGGTGACCTACATTGTCGGGCCGGTGACCGGCGCGGCCATTGGCGCCAGTTCCGATGTGGTGGCGCTGTCGATTGCCACCGGTCTGATCAAGGCGATTCTGGTGATGGTCGGCACGCCGATGGCGGCGCGCTGGATGGGCCTGGACAATCCGCGCTCGGCGATGGTGTTCGGTGGGCTGGCCGGGACAGTGAGTGGCGTGACCGCCGGTTTGGCGGCGACGGATCGGCGGCTGGTGCCTTATGGGGCTTTGACCGCGACATTCCACACTGGGCTTGGGTGTTTGCTGGGGCCTTCGCTGTTGTACTTCATTGTTCGCGGGATTGTGGGGTAGATTCTCCGAATTTGCTAATGGTCGCCTCCACATTTACCGGGTTTCATGAGCTGCTCGGTGAAATGTGGAGTTATACAAATATAATCTTCAAAAAGTTGGAGGCGGCTCAGATTGGCGTGGCTGAAATTTTATGAGGAAGTTGAAATGTTTGTTTGATGTCATTAAGAGGTTTTTGTTGTGGCTCGGATAAGAATTATGGCTAGGTAATATGCCATCATAAGTGCAACTAGGCCATAACTTAGGCCCTCAATTATCCTCTCAGGATTAAAAATGAAGCTGCTCGCAGTAATGATAAGTATGATGGTTAATGTTGTGGCAAGTTCGCTGACAAGAAAAAAAGATACTGCATCGCTATCGTTCGCGTTATGGAAAATTTCATTTGATGTTAGTCGGGTAAATATTGTTCCGATCACCACGCCTAATAGACAAAAAAAAGCTAGCGATAAAAAGAACGTAATGTCCTTGTTGGTCAGTCCCAGTAGTAGAGATGTGATAACAGTCGCAATCAAACAGGAGGTTGCGAGTGTGGTGCTGGATTTGCTGATGATAAATCTGGATGTCACAAGCCTCCCTAATACAGTAGATGCCAAAAAGACCATGTACGCAATCGCTGAGCTTCCTAACCAAGAAAATTGCTGGGCTAAGCCCAAGAGGTTGCTATGCCGATAGAGCAAACCTATTGCGTACATAAATATCAGAGATTCAAATACGTTTCCCGCAACATAGCCAGTTATTTGCACTGGATATTTCGCGGCAACAGTGAAGTGCTTAAGATATGCATGCCGGCTTGAATGTATTAAAGTGGTTCTACTTGTGTTGGCGGGTCGTAGATCACTGTTTGATATGTATATTTGCGCTGATCTGAGTAGTAGTAGCATCGACATTATTGCTATTGTGGCATATAAATAGGAGGTGGAATTTATTACAAGGGAGGCCGTCAGTAGTAAAATAAAAGGAGTTCCAATTCGAATGTATAGAAGATGGTTGAATGCTTTGATGTAGTCAGCGGTCTGGCCAGTCATTTTTATATGTAAGGCATTATAAGCTGGCCGAAAAGATGCTTTTAAACAGCCTGTTCCTGCTGAGTCGCATACGAAAGCGATTAGAATTAAGCTCCAGCCTGTGTACCAATATTCAAGCAATGCTGCCAAAAATCCCAATGTCAGGAAAATAGCGCATGCCAGTTTGAATATAAAACCATAGATGGTGGTATTGGCAATGCCTAGTCTACATGCAAAGTAGTGTCCAATGTAAAATTCCACAATCAAGGAGATGATTAACTGCGTTGCAAGCGAGAATTCCAACGAAAACTGGCCTAAATTTGGATTGCTTGCAATTAAGGCTAGTTCGAGAATTGTTGCTCCCATTGCAACGCCACCATACAAGGCATCTGATCTCGCGATTAGTGTGTGTGCACTTCTCATTCGTTTACTCTATAAGTTTTACCGGGCTCTAGAATAAGGTTTGCATATAGAGCGGACGGCGCGTAGGCGCGACCGTAAAACATTAGTGTCGTATATATTGAATCAAGATCGTAAGGGATTAGTGTGAATCTCTCTAAAGGTTGCTTAGTGGTGTATGCTGAACTTCTGGCTTTGCCATTTCTAAAGTCTTCGTAAAGTAATAGCTCGAAATCAATATTTGAGTTCTTAGCGGTATTGTTAAAAAAAATACCACAGGCTGCATCATTGAGGTTTCTGTAGGTGCTCCCGGTCGTATCAAATTGTTCAAATACATTAGTTAATATGTCATCTCCATAGATTGATTGTAGGTATCTAATCGTATAAGGCCATCTTCTATTTAAATGCCTGGATATGTCTAGATATCGTCTGACGCATTCAAATGTGAAATGTTTATCGCATGCAGTGGTTGGGGAAGTGAGAATATGTTTAGATTTATATATTTCAGTGAAAATCAAGTCGATAGTATCAGTATTTTTTATTATCATTTTCTGATACCTCTGCGAGCGATTTTTTTACGAGGTCAATGTTGCTTCGCTCAACTTCAATGGATGAGCCCTCCATTTCCAGCAAAATGTTTTCCGTATTGTATGCCTGGGTGATGGTTGGCTTGAAAGCTTCCATTAGTTCAATATTGAAGGGGTCTGAGTGTTGGTCGAGCCACACGGGAATACCATTCCACATCCAGGATTTTATTCCTGAAATATGTAACGTCTTGATGAAGCTCCATATTTCATGTTTGGCGTCAGGTATAGCGAAACCAAGATCTTTGCTTTTGCAATAGCCCAAGTAATGTCCTATGTCAAAGGCCATGGAGCAACCAGACTGAATGCATAGCTCTAAATAGAAGTCCCAAAACGGTATGCTTCCAAACTCGCTGTATACGGGAGGATTCTCTAAAAGTATGGGTAGTTCAAGAAAATGCTTTACCATATTGGCGTTAACTATTGTTGTTTGTAATGATTTTTTGTTTAATGGTGGATTGGTCTGATGGGCGCCTAGAAAAAGATTGCCATTTCTCCATATGCCTATGTCTTCTTCGATGTAACTTACCGGGAGAGTATCAATTATTTTTTTCAGATTTGCTAACTCTGCCATGTCGATCACTCCAGAGAAGTTTATATCTACTGGGTGTACGGAAATAGTGAAGTCAGCAGTTGCGCAAAAATCAATAATTGAGTTCTCCAACCTATCCCAGGGGCGCACGCCCAGGCTGAAGTGCTTGATCGGGGCGCCACGGTAAACGCTATTGGTGCTTCTATGTAAATAAATAAATTGTTTTAGCTTATTTGTATCGCCACTCACACCTAAACTTATCGAATTGATGTCCATAAAATTCACCTGCTCGAACGATAATTATGCAGACTTTCCGATTAATTCACCTTTTCTACCGCCAACACCAAGCGTAAAGGTTTCTAAAGCGACTCGTTTTGGCGAGTTATTTGGTTCTTTACCGTGCAAGGTTTTTTTAAGATAGAGGTGTATGTTGGAACTCTTTTCCTGTAAATATCACTGTTCGCTCCCCCGTCCGCTGACAGAGCCCCCACAGAATTTTGAATGGCATATGTCTTAGGTAAATGTTGAGCAAGGATAGGTGTGCAATTTCTCGTGGCGAGGTGCTTTGTGAGATTTTTTCTATATTTATAGAAATTGCGTTCTCTAGAGAATTTAGGAGAGGTTTTGCAAAATAATCTATATAGGCGTCGTAGATTTCCTTCACCTCTTGATTCTCTATAAGCTGTCTGCTGTTAGGTAAGTCGATCAAGTTGAACTTAATGCCCATTTTTCTTTCAAGATTATCTCTAACAGGCGTTCCTGGATATATCATCATGATATTGAAATAATGATCAAAGGATTCATGTTCAGTCATTCCAGAGTTGAGCAGAAAACTTAGATTTTCTATAATTTCTCTTTTTTGTTGGTCATGATAGAACATTATAAAGTCGAGGCCGACGTCAATACCATTGATCTGTAGGGCCCTAATTGCGTCTATATTATTCTTTACTGTGACTCTTTTGTTCATATAATCGAGCTGAGTTTGCGAGCCGGACTCAATACCCATTTCGACTAGTCTTAATCCTTGCGTAACTAATTTTGGTAATTCTGTGCGTAACTTAAGCAGGTATCCTACTGTAGAAGAACTGCTCCATGTAATCTCGCCACCGAACAGCTTGTATAGTTTTTCAGAGAACTCCAGTACTCTGTCTTTTCGTACAAAAAAATTAGCGTCCATCATGTAAATATGTTCAAAAGAGTATTGTTTGTGAGCCTCTACAATCCAATTAACAAGAGTGGTCGCGTCGACAGCACGCCACTTAGGACCATCTTTATCTGCCGCAACGATAGCGCAGAATGAGCACGCTAAAGGGCAACCACGGCTACTGGTGAGAGCTATTGATCTTCTTTTCTTACCATCTCTCCTGTCCGTGAAATAGAGGTTTTGTAAGCGCTCGGAACAATATTCCAATAATGGATTTTCCCACTCAGTTGCGGGTAATTGTATTTTCTGTTTATAGGTTTCGTACGTTTTCCCGGTTGCGGAGATCCAAACTGCATTTGGTATGTCTTGTAAGTGGTTGTCTATAAATATTTGTTTTGGTGTAAGGTTTTTATTAGTGTTCTTTGTGGGCGGAGAGGGTGGGGCTTCCTCACGCGATTTGTTGAATAAGTTTAGCAGTGTGGCTGTTGAGTGTTCTCCTTCACCATAAAGTGCCAGTTCAAAAATACCATTTGATACACGTAAAAAATCTTTCGCTGCAAGGCTTATATGCGGGCCGCCGCAAAATAATACTGTCTCAGGTAGTGCGCTTTTAATTAATTGCCCCCAAGCGATCGCTGCTTGAACATGGCTGCTGTAAATAGATATTCCTACTAGAGCGGGTTGCCAGCCTATCAAGTCTTTTAATTCGTGAGTGTCTGAGGTGTATAAGTCAGAATAATCAAATATTTTGCATTTTACATGTGCTACATGTTTTTTTACGTAGGCTGATATGTTCTGCAGCCCCAGAGGCATTACTTTTTGCGGACCTTCGCCGTATGGCAGCGAAACTAACGCTAGTCGAGTAGGATCATAAATATCACTGTTATTGTTTAGTGAATTCCAGCACGCTTCGTTCATACGCACTCCTTGCCTCTTTGGCCTCAGACATATTGAAAAAAGCTGGATACCGCTCTGTTAGCGCCAAGGATTTTTCATGGGAATCCAGTGCTTCAATAAACTTTTTTTTCGGAATTTTCAGGAGGTGTGTGCCATTGTGAAAAAAACAATATCCGAGTTCTATTAAGCATAGAACACCTTCATTGATTGTAGCTCTCATGTGTTGGCAGCCTTGGATTTTAGAAGTGGGCATCGTTAAACGATGCCCTGGTTATTTCATCAGAACTCTGGCGCTGTTTTTCCAGCAACCATGTCATACGTTCCATCTGGAACAGGAGTCATAACCTCAACATCGGAGGCTAAATCATCTAAGTGGTTTTCATCATGAATTATTTCGTCATTCATACCTTTCTCCTTCTGAAGTGTGACAGCTAAGTCACAGGATATCTCCGGTTTGACAACGTTGAAGTTAGAACTCGGTAGATATGTAGCTATGCACAGCTGAGTGTCTAACCTCCTGCCACTGATGGATAGCTATCTGTGACGGTTTCATATAAGTATCGAATCAGATTGCAGTCAAATAAAAATTAAAACTTCCGAAATTTCCTAGGATATTTGTGGCTTTGTAGGTCGCATCCTACTTTAAGGGAATTATCCTACAAGTAGGTGGTGAATATAGATCTTTGGGTCTGCCGCTTTGGTGTGATGCGTAAATTAACTTCTCGACTTTATGTCTAGAAAACAGCGCGTTGAATTAGTTTATGGGTCGTTTTGAAGTTGAGGTTAAAATTTTTTCATTGCTGTGCAGTGACCAATAATAGGGACGCAGCGCGCTGGATGGGCCTGGACAATCCGCGCTCGGCGATGGTGTTCGGTGGGCTGGCCGGGACGGTCAGTGGTGTGACTGCCGGTTTGGCGGCGACGGATCGGCGGCTGGTGCCTTATGGCGCGTTGACTGCGACATTCCACACCGGGTTGGGCTGCTTGTTGGGGCCTTCGCTGTTGTACTTCATTGTTCGCGGGATTGTCGGGTAGTCCGCTGCATCGTCATTGAATGTTCAGACGTCATCGCGAGCAAGCTCGCTTGTATGGTAGGACTTGAAGGGAGGAGGAGGGACAAGGCTCGATTCTGACTGTTGACGC
>NZ_JBYTDD010000021.1:0-124157 GCF_058791055.1 Pseudomonas sp. EU05-FHT14B02
TGCTGATAATCTGTTGACTAGCAGTCTGACTCCACAAGCACCCACACGAATTGCTTGATTCAGTTGTTAAAGAGCGGCTGGTTAAGATCTTTCGTCTCAACCGAGATGCACATCTTACAGCGCATCCTTTCAACTTGCAACCTTAAAAGTTTCTGATTTTTCAACAAAATCAACTACTTAAACCAACGACAACATCAAACTGCTCGTTAGCGGGAGGCGAATAGTACAGGATTAAAATCCGAGGTCAACCCCCCACCTGAAAATTCTTCTTCCCTACCAAAGCGCCCGGGTCGCCACCATGAGAACCTCCAGCATCTATATAAAGCACTGGGACAGCAACGAACCCAAACCACACCACCTGGACATATAGATACAACAATGGTGAGAAAAACCTACGGCAAATGGATACCCAGGGGATCCCAAGAGCATGACAGGCATCACGTCAAAAATGCCGGGGCACGAAACGCCCTCCCCGACCAATACGACAGAAACGAAAAAGCCCCTGAAATGTTTAACCATTTCAGGGGCTTAGTCTTGTTCAATAATGGCGGAGAGATAGGGATTCGAACCCTAGGTACCGGTGAAGGTACAACGGATTTCGAATCCGTCCCATTCGGCCACTCTGGCATCTCTCCAACGGCGCGCATCATAACAACACTTTCGCAGGAAGCGAACCCCCTAAGCGAAATATTTCTGTGCTATCAGATGCTTGCGTCGGTTAAAGCGGTACGCCCAGACGATTGGCGACTTCTTCATAGGCTTCGATGACGTCACCGAGGCCCTGACGGAAGCGGTCCTTGTCCATTTTCTTGCCGGTGGCCTTGTCCCACAGACGGCAGCCGTCCGGACTGAATTCGTCGCCCAGCACGATGGAGCCATCGTGGAACACGCCGAACTCCAGTTTGAAGTCGACCAGCAGCAGGCCGGCGTCGTCGAACAGCTTGCTCAGGACTTCGTTGACCTTGAGCGACAGCTCTTTCATGCGAACCAGTTGCTCGGCGGTACCCCAACCAAAGGCCACAACGTGGGATTCGTTGATGAACGGGTCGCCCTTGGCGTCGTCCTTCAGGAACAGTTCGAAGGTGTAAGGGTTGAGCTTCATGCCCTCTTCGACACCCAGACGCTTGACCAGGCTGCCGGCGGCGTAGTTACGCACGACGCATTCGACCGGGATCATGTCGAGTTTCTTCACCAGGCATTCGTTGTCGCCCAGCAATTTGTCGAATTGGGTCGGCACGCCGGCCGCTTCGAGCTTCTGCATGATGAAGGCGTTGAACTTGTTGTTCACCATGCCTTTGCGGTCGAGCTGCTCGATGCGCTTGCCGTCGAACGCCGAGGTGTCGTTACGAAACAGCAGGATCAAGCGGTTAGCGTCGTCGGTCTTGTAAACCGACTTGGCTTTGCCGCGGTAGAGTTCTTCACGTTTTTCCATGATGGGCTCCGCTTGCTAAGTAGATGGGCTAGGCGATATGTCGCCAGTCGAGCCCTGAATCTTGATCGGCCAGTTGCAGCCAGTCCGGGTCGCACCCAAGGGTGTCGACAAAACATTGCCGGGCCAGCCGCGGCAGGTTGTTCTTGCTGCTCAGATGGGCCAGGACCAGGTGTTGCAGGTCTTTCCAGCCCAGCTCGGCCACCAGGAATGCCGCCTGGTGGTTATTCAAATGCCCGAGTTCACCGCCTACCCGCTGCTTGAGAAAGTACGGGTAATGACCGCGAGCCAGCATGTCACGACAGTGATTGGACTCGATCATCAACGCATCGAGATCCCGATAGCCGTCCAGCACCTTGTCACAATACGAGCCCAGGTCGGTCAACAGGCCGAAGCGCCGTAAACCGTCACTGAAAACATATTGCGTCGGTTCTTGTGCATCGTGGGCCACGGCAATGACACCGATGCTCAAGTCGCCGATTTGCAGTTGATCGCCGCCGGCCAGAAAGCCTGCCGGCTCAATAGGTTTGCGCATCCCGCGCAAGGTCCCGCGACTGAGGTAGACAGGCAGATTGTAGCGCCGAGACAGCAAACCCACGCCATGCACGTGGTCGGCATGTTCGTGGGTCACGAGTATCGCGCTCAGCTGCGCAGGGTTCACACCCAGGCGCAGCAGGCGTTTTTCGGTTTCCCGCAGGGAAAAACCACAATCCACCAATACGTACGTATCAGCGCTGGCTATCAGCGTGCCGTTCCCTTGACTACCGCTGCCGAGAACGGCAAAACGCATAGGATCAGCCCAGGTTGTCCTGAATCTTGCTCAACACTTTACGCGCCACATCGGCCGGCGCCACGGTGTTGATGTTTTTCTCTACGGTGACCTGGACGTTCTCGCCAACCTTGCTCAGGCGAACCTGATAACGCTCGGCGCGGGCCTCAAGCTCTTCCTTGCTCGGCGCGCTGCCGAACAGGCTGCTGAAGAAGCCTGGCTTGTCGTCTTTGCTCTCGGCTTTTTCGGCCAGGTTGATGTAGTACAGGCCCAGGCTGCGGTTGATGTCTTCAACACGCCATTCGCCTTGTTCCAGCGCACGACCGACGCTCGACCAGGCACGATCCAGATCGGTACCGACGTTCAGCACAGGGTTGCCGCTGCCGTCTTCACTCAGGCTGACACGACTTGGCGCGTCGAAATCACGCGAAGCCAGCATGGAGACCGAACCGCCCTTCTCGGAGATACGGCTCATGCTCGCGAGCATGTCGTCGACCAGTGCCGCGTCCAGGCCAGTGTTGACCGAACGGTTGGTGAAGGCCACGTCGGCGGTGCTGCCGGCGGGACGCTCGGCGCTGACCACATAGACTTCACTGGTGTTGCGCTGCACGCCCGGTTCGATGCGCACCCGCACGCGGGTTTCGCTGTCCGTGCTGACGCCGGCCGCGCTCAGGCGCTTGGCCATGGCCGCAGACAGTTCATCGGAATGCTGCCAGGTCGTGGTGAATTCACCGGTTTGCGGACGCTGTTCATCCAGACGGAAACCGTTGTCCTGGAAGAACTGAACGGCCACGGGCCAGACTTCAGCCGGCGGATTCTGCGCCAGGATGGAGCTGGAGCCGCCGCTCTTCTGCAGGGAGTAGGCACCGGCGTCAGCACCCGCGGTCAGCGGCTGCGGCCGAGGAACGATGTATTCGCCCTTGGCGGTGTCATCGGCCACGTTGCGCGGGATCGGCAACAGCGGATCCAGACGCTTGGCGGTACGGACATCCGGTGGCATTTGCATCGGTGCAGTCTGTTGCGCTTCCAGGTAATCGCTACCACGGTCACGGAAATAACCTTCCGGGCCCCAGATCCATCCACAGCCACTGGTGCTGGAGATAATCAAGGCAAGTGCGGAAAGTCCGGCCATTCGCTTCATGCGTTGTACTTCCTCAATTAAACCAGGACGCCGCACTGGCGCAGGGCCGTGCGCAGCGTTTCGTGACAAGGTGCGCTCAGCCAGGTCAACGGCAGGCGGATGCCTTCGTGCATCAGGCCCATTTCAACCAAAGCCCACTTCACCGGAATCGGGTTGGCTTCGATGAACAGATCCTTGTGCAGTGGCATCAGTTTTTCGTTGATTGCCCGTGCAGTCTCGGCATCCCCCTTGAGGGCAGCC
Organism: Pseudomonas sp. EU05-FHT14B02; assembly: GCF_058791055.1. Lineage (NCBI taxonomy): Bacteria > Pseudomonadati > Pseudomonadota > Gammaproteobacteria > Pseudomonadales > Pseudomonadaceae > Pseudomonas > Pseudomonas sp. EU05-FHT14B02. The sequence continues at coordinate 3,580 of NZ_JBYTDD010000021.1, forward strand.
TCGCACAGATCGGCCATTTCACGCGGCGCGACGTTGGCGGTAACGGAGATGTTGCCCTTGCCGCCCATCAGGATCAGCTCGACCGCGGTCGGATCATCGCCGGAAAGGACGATGAAGTCCTTGCTTACGCCGTCGAGGATGGCCTTGGCGCGCTTGAGGTCGCCGGTCGCTTCCTTGATACCGATGATGTTCGGCACGGTGGACAGGCGGATCACGGTTTCGGCCTGCATATCGCAGGAGGTGCGGCCGGGAACGTTATAGAGAATCTGCGGGATGTCGACCGATTCGGCGATGTGCTTGAAGTGCAGGTACAGGCCTTCCTGGGTCGGCTTGTTGTAGTACGGCACTACCAGCAGGCAGGCATCGGCGCCGGCTTCCTTGGCATTACGGGTCAATTCGACGGCTTCGCGGGTCGAATTGGCGCCGGTACCGGCAATCACCGGAATGCGGCCGTTGACCTGCTTGACCACGGCACGGATGACTTCGATGTGCTCGTTGACGTCGAGGGTTGCCGACTCGCCGGTGGTGCCAACGGCGACAATGGCATGGGTGCCGTTTTCAAGGTGGAAGTCCACGAGTTTGCTGAGGCTGTCCCAGTCAAGACGCCCCTGTGCATCCATGGGTGTGACCAGTGCCACCATACTGCCCGCAATCATGAAACCGCTCCTGCCGGAAAAAGAGAGCCGTAATGGTACTGGCGCCAAGATGCTTGTACAAGCGAAGTACTGTGCTGCCGCCATTCCCCTTGGCGCCGGTTTTCGCTACCCTTCAGACTTTGATCGGTACAGACAAGCTCGCGCGTCGGGTTTCAGCCTCCATTTTCGGCATCACAAGCCCTGATCCAGCGTTGCCGCGTCTCGCTCCCGCCCTGCCGGAGCACGTCGCGACCTGCCGCTTGGGGTTTACTGAATTCGCATCCGCAGGCTCGCTCCCGGCAAAACGCCCTCTGGACGTACCGACCGCTCATCGCTTTAGGAATGCTGCATGTCCACCCCCACAGTTCGCGAACAATTCCTTGTTATCAGTGCCCTCGGCGCCAACCCCATGGAGCTGACCAACGTCCTGTGCCGCGCCAGCCATGAAAACCGCTGCGCCGTTGTCACCTCTCGCCTGACCCGCCATGGCGAATGCAGTGCCCTGGTGCTGGAAATCTCCGGTAGCTGGGATGCCCTGGCACGCCTGGAAGGCAGCCTGCCAGTATTGGCCAAGCGGCATGCGTTCACGGTCAACGTGGTGCGCAGCGCGGCCCTGGAAAACCGCCCTCAGGCCCTGCCGTACGTCGCTTATGTCAGCTCGGCCTACCGCTCGGACATCATCAACGAGCTGTGCCAGTTCTTCATGGACCACAATGTCGAGCTGGAAAACCTGACCTGCGACACTTATCAGGCTCCGCAGACCGGCGGCACCATGCTCAACGCCACGTTCACCGTGACCTTGCCGGCCGGCGTGCAAATCAGCTGGCTGCGCGATCAGTTCCTGGATTTTGCCGACGCGCTGAACCTCGATGCCCTGATCGAACCCTGGCGCCCACAGAACCCAATGTAAGGAAGCTTTCATGGCCGTCGCCATCGACCAACCGGTTGCCGATTTCCAAGCCCCCGCCACCAGCGGGCAAACCGTCAGCCTCGCCGGCCTGAAAGGCAAGCAGGTAGTGATCTACTTCTACCCCAAGGACAGCACCCCGGGCTGCACGACCGAGGGGCAGGGCTTTCGTGATCAATACGCTGCGTTCAAGGCCGCCAATACCGAAGTGTTCGGCGTGTCTCGCGACAGCCTCAAATCCCACGAGAACTTCAAGTGCAAACAGGAATTCCCTTTTGAGCTGATCAGCGACAAGGACGAAGCCATCTGCCAAGTGTTCGACGTGATCAAGCTGAAAAAGCTCTACGGCAAGGAATACATGGGCGTGGATCGCAGCACGTTCCTGATCGACGCCAACGGCATGCTGCGCCAGGAATGGCGCGGCGTGAAGGTACCGGGGCATGTTGATGCGGTATTGGCCGCGGCTCAGGCTTTGAATAAGGCCTGATTTCCGGGTGCTCTTTCGGACGCCATCGCGAGCAAGCTCGCTCCCACAGCTAACCGTGATTTTCTGAACAACTCGGTCAACTGTGTGAGCGAGCTTGCTCGCGAAGGGGCCATCAGCCCCACTGAACGATCAAACCTGCTCCTTAAAGCAGCGGCGCGACCTCCGGCTCCTTGCGCGGCCAGGCATCCAGCACGGCCTTGAACAGCGTCGCCAGGGGAATCGCGAAGAACACCCCCCAGAACCCCCACAACCCGCCAAACAACAGCACTGCGCAGATGATTGCCACCGGATGCAGGTTGACCGCTTCCGAGAACAACAATGGCACCAGCACGTTGCCATCCAGCGTCTGAATGATCCCGTAGACCGCCATCAAGTATATGAACTGATCGCTCCAGCCCCACTGGAATAGCGCAATCAGAAACACGGGCACAGTCACCACCACGGCGCCGACATAAGGCACCACCACCGAAATCCCCACCAGCAGTGCCAGCAGCGCCGCGTAATTGAGTTCAAGTACAACAAAGGCGATGTAGGTCACGCCACCGCAAATGAAGATTTCGATGACCTTGCCGCGAATGTAATTGGCGATCTGCCGGTTCATTTCATGGGCGACCCGGGTGATCAACGCCCGCTCACGGGGCAGGTAACCGCGCACCCACTGGCCGATCATGGCCCGATCCTTGAGGAAGAAGAACACCAGGATCGGCACCAGCACCAGGTAGATCATGATGTTCACCAGCAATGGCAGGCTCGACAGCGAGAACGTCAGTGCCCACTGACCAAACTTGCCGATTTCGCCCCGCGCCGCTTCGATGGCCTGCAGTACTTGCTCATCGGACACCAGATGCGGATAGCGTTCGGGTAGCAGCAGCAACAGCGACTGCCACTTGGCGAGCATGCCGGGCAACTCGTTGAACAACGTGATCAGTTGATGCCACAGCAACGGCACGACCACCACGATAAACACCAGCAACAGCCCCATGAACAATGCAAAGACCAACCCTACCGCGACCCCGCCCGGCACCCGCAGGCGCTCGAGGGTCACTACCAGCCCCTGCATCAGGTACGCAAGCACCATCCCGGCGAGCACCGGCGCCAGCATACCGCCCAGGGTCAGTACGGCGGTGAACGCCAGAACCAGCAGGACAGCCAGCACCACCGCTTCTTCATCGGAGAAATAGCGCTGAATCCAGTCGCGCAACACTTTGAACATCAATAATCCTTAGGAGTAAACGCAGCCGATTTCAGGCTTTTTTCAACCAGTAACGGTAAACACCCGCATCATCTTCTTCACGAAGCAGGGTATGACCGGCCAATCGGGCAAAGGTGCGAAAGTCGCGCTGCGAACCCGCATCGGTGGCGATGACCTTGAGCACCGCGCCACTGGCCAGACGGTTGAGCTCCATCTTGGCCTTGAGCAACGGCAACGGGCAATTCAGGCCGCTGGCGTCCAGTTCAACGTCATGCTTTACAGCGTCGGTCATTGCATCACTCCAGGTCAGGTGGTTGTGTTGCCTAGAATATCTGGTCGCAACGCCGGTGTCCGGCTACAGTAAGGTCTTTGTCGACTAAGGCTTTGTGCATGACTTTTTTGCGCCCCACCCTGCTGACGCTCGCTTGCCTGCTCGCCTCACCGGGCTTTGCCGACGACCTGCCGTCACTCGGCGACGCCAGTTCTGCCATTGTCTCGCCGCAACAGGAATACCAGCTCGGCCGCGCCTGGCTGGCAATGTTGCGCAGTCAGGTTTCGCAGCTCAACGATCCGCAGCTCAAGAATTACGTGGAATCCAGCGTTTACCGACTGGTCGAGACCAGCCAGGTCACTGACCGACGCCTGGAGTTCATCCTGATCAACAGCCCGCAGCTCAACGCCTTTGCAGCGCCGGGCGGGATCGTCGGGGTGAACGGAGGTTTGTTCCTCAACGCCCAGACCGAGGGCGAATACGCTTCGGTACTGGCGCACGAATTGGCTCACTTGTCGCAGCGCCACTTTGCCCGGGGCGTCGAAGCGCAACAACGCATGCAAGTACCCATGATGGCTGCATTGCTGGCGGGTATCGTGCTGGCGGCCGCCGGTGGCGGTGACGCCGGGATCGCGGCCATTGCCGGCACACAGGCCGCAGCCATCCAGGAACAGCGGCGATTCTCCCGCCAGAACGAGCAAGAAGCCGACCGTATCGGCATCCTCAATCTGGAAAAGGCCGGTTACGATCCCCGCTCGATGCCAACCATGTTCGAACGGCTGGGGCGTCAGTACCGCTACGATGCCAAGCCACCGGAATTTCTGCTGACCCACCCGGTCACCGAATCGCGTATCGCCGACACCCGCAACCGCGCCGAACAGTTTCCAAAGGGCGGTATCGAAGACAGCATGCGCTACCAACTGATCCGCGCACGCGTACAGCTGATCTATGAAGAAACCCCGGGGCTTGGCGCCAAGCGCTTCCGCGCCCAGCTCGACGAGAACCCGAAAAACGACGTGGCACGCTACGGTCTGGCGATCGCCCAGATCAAGGGCGGCCAACTGAACGAAGCACGGGAAAACCTCAAGCAGTTGCTGGCCAAGTCACCCAACGAAATCATCTACAACCTGGCTCAGGTCGATCTGGATATCACCAATAATCGCTTGGCGGATGCCCAGTCCCGGGTTGACCGGTTGATGGGCCAATACTCTGGCAACTACCCGCTGAACCAGATTCGCGTCGACCTGCTGCTCAAGCAAAACCGTACTGCGGATGCGGAGAAAGCCCTCGATAGCCTGCTCAAGTCCCGCCCGGATGACCCGGACGTGTGGTATCAGGTTGCCGAGACGCGCGGCCTGTCGGGCAATATCATCGGCCTGCATCAGGCTCGCGCCGAATACTTTGCGCTAGTCGGGGACTACAAACAGGCCATTCAGCAACTGGACTTCGCCAAACGCAGGGCTGGTAGCAACTTCCCGCTGTCTTCGCGGATCGACGCGCGACAACGCGAGCTGATGGAACAAGAGCGCATGATCAAGGACATGATGGGCTGACGCCCCGACGACAAAAGGTCCGGACACAAAAAAACCGCCTCTTTCGAGGCGGTTTTTTATGCATCCACCAACCGGGTTATTCAGCCAGCTTGAAGGTGATGAAGCTCGCACGTCCCTGACGCAGTACCCGCATCGACACCGAACGGTTCTTTGGCAGCGCCTTGGCGATGTCCGCGAACTCCTTGGTGGAACCGATCGCCTGGTTGTTCAGATGGGTGATCACATCACCCGGCTGCAAGCCGATCATGGCAGCAGGGCCGTCCTGTACTTCCTTGATCAGCACCCCCCCCTTGAGGTCGTAGGTTTTCTTCTGCTCGTCAGTCAGCTCGACCACAGAAACACCAAGGCGATTGCTGCTGCGCTCGATGCTGGATTTTGGCAGCGAGTCCAGCTCCTTGCCTTCTTCCGGAATTGCGCCGACCGTCAATTCGACATTCTTGCGCTTGCCGTCACGAATCACTTCCAGATCGGCCTTGTTGCCAGCCTTCAACCCGCCAACCAGATGCGGCAGGTCGGCCGACATGACGATTGGCTGACCGTTCATGCTCAGGATCACATCGCCAACTTGCAGGCCGCCCTTGGCAGCCGGGCCATCGTCCTGGATTTGGGCAACCAGCGCACCGGCCGGTTTCTCCAGGCCGAACGACTCGGCCAGATCCTTGCTCACTTCCTGAATCACGACGCCCAGCCAGCCACGGCTGACCTTGCCACCGGATTTCAGCTGATTGGAAACATCCATGGCCACGTCGATCGGGATTGCAAACGACACGCCCATGAAGCCACCGGAGCGGGTATAGATCTGCGAGTTGATCCCGACCACCTCACCGTTGAGGTTGAACAGCGGACCACCGGAGTTACCCGGGTTGATCGCCACGTCGGTCTGGATGAACGGCACATAATTTTCGTTCGGCAGGCTGCGACCGACGGCGCTGACGATGCCTTGGGTCACCGTGTGGTCAAAGCCGAATGGCGAACCGATCGCAACAACCCATTGGCCAGCCTTCAGGTCCTGGGACTTGCCAAGCTTGAGCACTGGCAGATCCTTGCCTTCGATTTTCAGCAGCGCCACGTCGGAACGTGGATCGGTACCGATCAGCTTGGCTTTCATTTCACTGCGATCGGCCAGGCGGACGAGGATTTCGTCAGCGTCGGCGATCACGTGATTATTGGTCAGGATATAGCCATCGGAAGAGATGATGAAACCCGAACCCAGGGAGGTTGCCTCGCGCTGACGGTCACGAGGTGAGCGCGATTGTGGCGGCATGCCCCGTTCGAAGAATTCGCGCAGCATCGGTGGCAAGCCTTCGAGGTCAGGCATTTGCTGGCTGACTTTGCGATCCGGCAGCTTTTGCGTGGTACTGATGTTCACGACCGCAGGCGAAGCCTGTTCGACCAGCTGCGTAAAGTCAGGCAATTCGACCGCTTGGGCGGTGACCGCCTGACCGAGCACCAGCACGGTGGCAATAATGGAAAGGTAGGACTTCAAGCGTGGTATCGACATACGGCTCCCGTTACAACGAGCATGGTTAAGCGATATGGAGCAAGGAACACCGGGAACAATACGCCGGTATTTTTGTTCCGGGAACAACAAACAAGGCCAGAGCCGAGAGGCTCTGACCTATAAAAATTCTACGGGATTTTTGCAAGCTGAAATGCTCACGAAACATTTCGAATTCAGCTCATTGCTTGGTTGCAGCGGCGTCGGTACGCATCGAAAGCGCTATCCGTTCAGCAGTACCGACCGGTATCTCGCCAACGACAGTCACCATCATGTCGCCCTGTGCCGTGGCCAAGCGCCGGGAAACCGCAACGGTCGGCCCCAACTGAGTACGGGTATCGGTGACTGTTGCGCCATTCAACGGCTCGAGGAATACCGAAAAGCGCGTCAAGCCATCGTCATACATCAGGCTATTGACCTGAGTCTTGGTCTGCGGATCCTTGCGAGCGGTGCTGCTGATCAGCTCGAAGCCAGGCGGCAACCAGTCGGAACGCCAGACCTGGGCAGCCTTGACGGCAGAGGCCTTGTCACTTTCGAGATTGACTGGCTTGCAATCATTACTGGCCTGCAGGTCTTTTTCGGAAGGGACGTCAGCGGTATCCATTTGCGTGAACTGGAAGCGCTCCAACAACCGCCCCTTGTCGTCCAGTAGCAAGGACTTCAGAGGCAGGCCGGTCTCCTTGTCCAGATGCAGTTCAAAACCATAGCGGTGCTGATCACGGGGTGTCAGCGATACGATCACCGCCGAACGCCCGGCGACACGCGACTTGCCGATGACGGCCAGGTCATACCAATTCTTGAGCTTTTGAGGATCGAGTGCACGGGCGGCGGAGTTCGGGGAGTCCCCAAGCCCTGCTATCAGTGTGCCACTGACGCATTGGGTTTGCCCATCAATGCGAACGACTTCCTGAGCGGAACCGTCGAGCTGGATTAAACGCTCGCGGACCTTTCCATCCTGGACGCGGTGCCAGATGTTATGGGTAGAAAAACTACCGTTACGCTCGTAGACGAAAGTACCCTGAAAGCTTTGCTGTTGCTCTGCCTGGCCCAGGCGGGTCAACCAGTCCTGGGCTTCACCGGCTTGGGCTGGAACGATGAACCAGCCGCTGAGCAGAAGCGAAAGTAGAGGTATGGCGCGCATGATCCTCCTTAACGGTTTTCCAGACTTGCGGCACGAGCGTAAGGCAGAGCGCTCTCAGTGCCTTTCAATGCAGCCTGTTGTGCGTGTTGGCGCAAGTAACCTGGCAGACGCTGATCGTGCCAGCCTGGCTGACCTTGCAGTACGCCATTGGCCATTGGGCCAGTAGCATCCGAACTCTCATTGTAGCCTGCCAAAACGGCTGGGCCTTTTACTTGAGGAGCAGCCAGTCCGGGTTGAGCGGATTGCTGGGCCAGCTCGACACCGGCGATCTCATCCTGGTTGTACAGACGCACACCGGCCAGCACCGCCAGGGTCACCGAGGCAGCGACCGCCAGACGACCCAGGCTGCGCCATGGACCACGGGAAGCTTTTGCCGGTACGGCTTCGTCAGCCAGGGCAGCAGAAACAGCCGCGGCGATGTCCAGGCGTGGAAGCAGCAGATCCTTGTGCATCACTGCCCGAGCGATCTGATAACGAGCCCAGGTTTCACGGGTTTCTACATCGTCACAGGCATTCAATACCCGACGCAATTCCAGTTCGTCCGCTTCGTTATCCATCACTGCGGACAGCGATTCCTGCAGGGCTTCACGACTCATGGCGTTCCTCTCTTGGCTGTCGCCGCTGTCTTTAGTTTTCCTGCAACAACGGCTGCAGGGCTTTGTCGATGGCCTCCCGGGCGCGGAAAATCCGGGAGCGCACGGTGCCTACCGGACATTGCATGACGCTCGCAATGTCCTCGTAACTCAGACCATCAAACTCACGTAAAGTTAAAGCCGTACGCAAATCTTCCGGCAGTTGCTGAATGGTTCGATGGACGGTGCCTTCGATCTCATCCCGCAGCAAAGCCCGTTCTGGCGACTCGAGATCCTTGAGGCCATGATCGCCATCGTAGAACTCTGCATCCTCGGAACTGACATCGCTATCCGGCGGCCGACGGCCGCGTGAAACCAGATAGTTTTTCGCCGTGTTGATGGCGATGCGGTAAAGCCACGTATAAAACGCGCTGTCTCCGCGAAAATTTCCAAGTGCACGGTATGCCTTGATAAAGGCTTCTTGTGCCACATCCTGGGCTTCATGGGTGTCGTGCACGAAACGCACGATCAACCCGAGAATTTTGTGCTGGTATTTCAGCACTAGCAGATCGAAAGCACGCTTGTCGCCGCGCTGAACGCGTTCGACCAGTTGCTGATCCTCTTCCTGGGTTAGCATGAACACTCCTCGATGAGCTCGGAGGAGGCTTGCAGAAGTAAACCACCAGACTTGCAAACATAGACTCGGGCTTTTCGCAAAAGTTCTCCCCCTCCAGGCAAGTTTCCTGCGGGCTCTGATTTGGCACGCACGAAAAGCGCAGCACGAGTTGACCCGGCTGCGCGGATAATCTTGTCATCGGATTCTTCAGCAAGGATCGAACTGCAATCCCGCACTGAAGCCGACACTGTCCCTTGTTTCAGGCAACCGTCTATTGATCTTGGGCCTTTGGCAAAAGTTCCAATTATTTATAGCCGTACCAACCCGACATCGTGCAACCGTGAAGGGAAAAAGACTGTTAAATCGGCGATACAGTCATTCTCGCGCCCAATGGGCAGAAAAACATCCGACGAAGCGACCGATGTTTTGCGTCACGGTAGTTTCACAATGCCATGCTAGCTCGGGTATTGTGCCGCTCCCCCCCTCTATATACTAGTGGGCAGTGCGGCTGCGTTGACTCGAAAGTCCAGCTGCGCCACCCCCGACCCGGGTCGCTTTGAGCGGAATCCTGAAATGAGCCAACAGTTTCAACACGATGTTCTGGTAATTGGCAGCGGTGCTGCCGGCTTGAGCCTTGCGCTGACCTTGCCCGGTCATTTGCGCATTGCCGTTCTGAGCAAGGGCAACCTCGCCAATGGCTCGACTTTCTGGGCCCAGGGCGGCGTTGCGGCCGTTCTCGATGACACCGATACCGTTGAATCCCATGTCGATGACACCCTCAATGCCGGCGGTGGCCTGTGTCATGAGGACGCCGTGCGCTTTACCGTCGAGCACAGCAGGGAAGCGATTCAATGGCTGATTGACCAGGGCGTGCCCTTTACCCGCGATGAACAATCGAGTAACGAAGATGGCGGGTTCGAGTTCCACCTCACCCGCGAGGGTGGTCACAGCCATCGGCGCATCATCCATGCCGCCGATGCCACCGGTGCTGCCATTTTCACCACCCTGCTCGACCAGGCCCGGAAACGACCGAACATCGAACTGCTGGAGCAGCGGGTTGCGGTTGACCTTATTACCGAGAAACGCCTGGGACTCGAAGGTGATCGCTGCCTCGGCGCCTATGTGCTCAATCGCGGCACCGGCGAAGTCGACACCTACGGCGCCCGCTTTGTGATCCTCGCCTCCGGTGGTGCGGCCAAGGTTTACCTCTACACCAGTAACCCTGACGGCGCCTGCGGCGATGGCATTGCCATGGCCTGGCGCTCGGGCTGCCGGGTGGCGAACCTGGAATTCAACCAGTTCCACCCTACTTGCCTGTATCACCCGCAAGCCAAGAGTTTCCTGGTCACCGAAGCCCTGCGAGGCGAAGGTGCCCACCTGAAGCTGCCCAACGGCGAGCGCTTCATGCAGCGCTTCGATCCACGGGCCGAATTGGCCCCACGAGACATCGTCGCCCGGGCCATCGACCATGAAATGAAGCGCCTGGGCATCGACTGCGTCTATCTGGACATCAGCCACAAACCCGAAGCCTTCATCAAGACGCACTTCCCGACGGTGTACGAACGCTGCCTGGAATTTTCCATCGACATCACCAAACAACCGATCCCGGTGGTCCCGGCGGCGCACTACACCTGCGGCGGCGTGATGGTCGATCAACAGGGTCGCACCGATGTGCCGGGACTGTATGCCATCGGCGAAACCAGTTTCACCGGCCTGCACGGCGCCAACCGCATGGCCAGCAACTCGCTGCTGGAATGTTTCGTCTATGCCCGCTCGGCAGCCGCGGACATTCTCGAACAGTTGCCCCGGGTTCCGATGCCAACCCCCCTTCCCGCCTGGGATGCGAGCCAGGTCACCGATTCCGATGAAGACGTGATCATTGCGCACAACTGGGATGAACTGCGGCGATTCATGTGGGACTACGTTGGCATCGTGCGCACCAACAAGCGTCTGCAACGGGCGCAACACCGCGTGCAGCTGTTGCTGGATGAAATCGACGAGTTCTACAGCAACTACAAGGTCAGCCGGGACCTGATCGAGCTGCGCAACCTGGCCCAGGTGGCCGAGCTGATGATTCTGTCAGCCATGGAGCGCAAGGAAAGCCGAGGCCTGCATTACACCCTCGACTACCCGGACATGTTACCGGTCGCGCTGGACACTATTCTGGTGCCGCCCACCTACGTCGGCTGAACTTGAGCCGCACCCGCAGGCGTCGGTGCACATCCGCCGCCTGCGCATCCCGGGGTACGCAAATGGCCCTGACCCGGCGCTCGCCACGCAGACGGAAACGCAGTACCACCACCAACGGCAGCGCCAGGCTGTCCGGCCTCAGTTGTACGGCCTGCCACCCCCTGGCCCGACTCCACAACTGCCAGCCATCGGCATCGCGCCGCAAGCCGCAAAAGGCCTGCGGGTGCGTCAGCAGGATTTGCCGGGGCAACAGCCAAGCGCCGTGAACCACGCACAGCATGACGCCGAGCAAGCTGGCCCAGACCGGAATCGACAGTAAAAACAACGAACCCAACGCGAACATCTGGACCAGAAGATAGGCCGCCAGCAACTGCCGTGAGGCATGCCAGCGGCATTCGAACCCATTACTTGGGCTGGACACGATCCAGGATCATGCGAACCATGCGTTGCAGCTCAGGATCTTCCGATTCGCTGCGTTCCATGAACCAGCCGAACATGTCCTGATCTTCACATTCGAGCAACCTGACATAGCAGGCGCGATCAACCTCGTTGAGGTGCCGATAAACCTCTTTCACAAACGGCACCAGCAACACATCAAGCTCAAGCATGCCGCGGCGGCTGTGCCAATAGAGGCGGTTCAGTTCAACATCTTCGACCATGGAGCGCTCCTCAAATAGGCCGCAAGTATACAGGCCCGCGCCCCGTCGAACAGTCGGCTTTGGTCGGCCACCGTCGAGCCTTTGTTAACTACCCATTTCGAAGGCGGCCCCTTATGATGTCCACCAGACTTTTTACCCTGCGATGACCCATGGCCGACTCTGCTTTTTTCTGCACCCTTTCTCATGAAGGTGTTCTCGCGGTCCGCGGCGCGGACGCCAGCAAATTCCTGCAAGGCCAACTGACCTGCAACCTCAACTACCTGAGCGATTCCCGGGCCAGCCTCGGTGCCCGCTGCACGCAAAAAGGCCGGATGCAATCGAGTTTCCGCATCCTGCTCGAAGGTGACGGCGTGGTCCTGGCCATGGCCACCGAATTGCTCGAACCGCAACTGGCGGATCTGAAAAAATACGCGGTATTTTCCAAGTCGAAACTGACCGACGAAAGTGCCGCCTGGGTCCGTTTCGGCGTTGACCATGGCGACGCCGCACTGGTCAGCCTCAGTCTGGACCTGCCGGCAGAAACCGACAGCGTCGCGCGCAACGATGGGCTGATCGCCATCCGCGTCTCGCCTGATCGTGCCGAACTGTGGGTTGCCGCCGGTCAAGCCGATGCGGTCAAAGGCAAGCTTTCGGCTGTGCTGAGCGAAGGCGATCTGAATCAATGGCTGCTGGGCCAGGTCCGCGCCGGGATCGGCCAGGTCATGCCCGGCACCCGCGAGTTGTTCATCCCCCAGATGCTCAACCTGCAAGCGGTCGGTGGCGTGAGTTTCAAGAAAGGTTGCTACACCGGGCAGGAAATCGTCGCGCGGATGCAGTACCTGGGCAAACTCAAGCGCCGCCTGTATCGCCTGCAACTGGCTGCCGGCGAACTGCCTGAACCGGGTACCCCGCTGTTTTCCCCGACCCACGGCAGCGCCATCGGCGAAGTGGTGCTGGCGGCCCGCGCCGGACAGAACATTGAACTCCTGGCTGTGTTGCAAGCCGAAGCAGCAGAAAGTGGAGACATCCACTTGGGCGCGCTCGAAGGGCCTTCCTTGCAGCTGCTCGACCTGCCTTATGAACTGGACCGCGACCGCGAAATCCAGCAATAACGGCAGTACTTGGTGCGACACCTAGAGAGATTAAATGAGCAAGCTGGCGGAAAAGGTCCAACAGGATTTGGTTGAGGCCATCAATAACGATGACCTGGTTCTGCCAACGTTACCGGAAGTAGCCTTGCAGATTCGCAAGGCCGCGGAAAACCCGGAAGTCAGCGTCAGTACCCTGAGCAAAGTGATCGGCCGTGATACCGCGCTGTCGGCACGCCTGATCAAAGTGGTCAACAGCCCACTGTTGCGCGCGACCCAGGAAGTGACCGACCTGCATACCGCGATCACACGCCTGGGCATCAACTACAGCTGTAACCTGGCGATCGGCCTGGTCATGGAGCAGATTTTCCATGCCCGCTCCGACGTGGTGGAACAGAAGATGCGCGATGTCTGGCGTAAAAGCCTGGAAATCGCCGGCGTCAGCTACGCCTTGTGCCGCAGTTGCACCCGACTAAAGCCCGATCAGGCGGCCCTTGGCGGCCTGGTGCACCAGATCGGCGTGCTGCCGATCCTGACCTACGCCGAAGATCACTACGAGCTGTTGTCCGACCCGGTAAGCCTCAACCATGTGATCGACCGGATTCATCCGCTAATCGGCGAAAAACTGCTCAGGGTCTGGGAATTTCCCGACATGCTGGTACAAGTGCCGCGGCTATACCTGAACTTCAAGCGCCAGTCTGCACAGGTCGACTATGTGGATCTGGTGCAGGTGGCCAGCCTGTATTGCCTGCAGGACACCGATCACCCGCTCGCCAGTACCGATGCATTGAACGTACCGGCCTACAAGGCACTTGGAATCGATTTTGACGACAAGGCGATGTGCGCCGACCTGGAAGAAACGCGCACGATGTTTTACTGATCAAAGACCGCGAAGGGGCCTGAACAGACGCGGCATCAATCCCCCGCAACAAAACTCACCCGCACCTTCAACCCCGCCCGCTCGCCATCGTGCAGGCTGATCTGGGCCAGATGCGCGCGGCAAATCTCACCGACAATCGCCAACCCCAATCCGGAACCGGCCACTTGCTGATTGCGGCGATAAAAGCGCTCGAATACCCGATCGCGGTCTTCAAGAGGTATGCCGGGGCCATCATCTTCGACTTCCAGCACGGCAGGCGCCGAGACCCGCAGAATCACGTTGCCACCCGGCGGCGTGTGGGCCAGTGCGTTATCCACCAGATTGCTCAGCAGCTCGTTCAATAACGTCGGCTCGCCCCGCAACCAGACCGGCTCATCCGCCTCCAGTGCCAGCGCGATACCACGCTTATGGGCCAACGGCGCCATGGCCATGCCCAGCTCACGTGCCAGCTGACTCAGGTCGAGCAACTGCGCGCCGCCCTCGGCAATCGCCCGTGCGCCATTTTCGACCCGCGCCAGGGAAAGCAACTGATTGGCCAGATGAGTCAATCGATCAGTGCCCTGGGCGGCACTCTCCAGCGTGCTGCGCCAGACATCGGGCTCGGCCGAGCGCTGGCCCAGCTCCAGTCGCGCCTTGAGCGCCGCCAGCGGCGTGCGCAGTTCGTGGGCGGCGTCGGCGATGAATTGCGCCTGCTTCTCGAACTGGCCACGCAAGCGCTCGGTAAAGTGATTGAGTGCACGCACCAGCGGCCACAATTCGCGCTGCACTTCCACCAAAGGCAAGGGGCGCAGATCGTCCGGCTGGCGCTCTTCCACCGCCGTGCGCAAGCGCTCCAGCGGACGCAACGCAGCACTCACCGCGAACCACACCAGCATCAACGCACCGATTGCCAGCATGCCCAGGCGCAGCAAAGTATCCGCCGCCAGACTGCGGGCCATGCTGACGCGCGCCTCATCGGTTTCCGCCACGCGAATTTCCGCCATGCCGTTCATGTTCGGCTCGCTCACGGGCTTGAGCAGGCTCACCACGCGCACGTTCTGCCCGCGGTACTGGGCATTGTAGAAACGTGCGAGCGCCGGATAGTCATCGGTGCGCGGCGTTCCCGGCGGTGGCGCGGGCAGGTTTTCGTAACCGGAAATCAGCTTCTGATTGATGTCGTTGACCAGGTAGAAAATTCGCCCGGCACTGTCGTAGGCAAAGGTATCGAGGGCCACGTAGGGCACGTCGGCACTCAGGGTGCCGTCGCGCTGGGAGACGCCGGCAGCGATGGTTCGCGCCGACGCCAGCAGGGTCCGGTCATAGGCCGTATCGGCAGCTTCGCGTCCGTTCCAGTAGGCGCTCAAACCACTGGCGAGCATCAACACTACCAGCAGCAGCGCCAGGTTCCACAGCAACCTCCAGCGCAGGCTGCTGGGCTTATGCATCGCGGCTTTCCAGCAAGTAACCGAGGCCGCGGAAGGTCACGATGGCGACCGGCTGACCGTCGAGTTTCTTGCGCAGGCGGTGCACGTAGATTTCGATGGCATCGGGGCTGGCTTCTTCGTCGAGGCCGAACACTTGCGACGCCAGCTGCTCCTTGCTCATCACCCGACCGGGGCGCGCGATCAGGGCTTCGAGCACGGCCTGTTCGCGGGAGGTCAGGGTCAGCAACTCTTCCCCGAGGGTGAAACGCCGGGTTTCCAGGTCGTAGGCCAGCACACCGCAACGCTGAATGCGCTCACCGCCCAGCACGCTGCGGCGCAACAAGGCTTTGACCCGGGCTTCGAGTTCGGTCAGTTCGAACGGCTTGGCCAGGTAGTCGTCGGCGCCGAGGTTGAGGCCGTGGACCCGGTCCTTGACGTCGCTGCGGGCGGTCAGCATCAACACCGGCAGGTTCTTGCCCCGCGCCCGCAAACGTGCCAGCACTTCGAAACCATCCATGCGCGGCAAGCCGACGTCGAGGATCGCCATGGCGTATTCCTCGCTTCCCAGCGCCAGGTCGGCTGCCACGCCATCGTGCAGAACGTCCACGGTCAGCCCGGTGCTCTTGAGCGCCTGAGCGACACTTTCGGCGAGCTGCAAATGGTCTTCGACGAGCAGAACACGCATGGATCTTTACCTCATTCCGGGATGGTCGACGCCATTCTCTGGCGCGAAGTTTACAGCCGCAACCGCCGCTGTGAAGCCCGAAAACCGTGAAAGTCAGCTGAAAGGTTAGCGAAAGGTTAGCCCGTTACAGTCCAGCCACGGACAGTTTCGACTGCCGTCGCTGCAGCCAAACAGCGATACGAAAAACGCCTCGACGCGTTTTCGACAAATAAGAACAATAAACGGAGTAAGTCATCCATGCAGTCCCTGCAGACCCAGGCTATCGCGCCTGCCCGCCTCTCCCGTTTCAGCCACACTGCGCTTGCCAGCGCTGCCGCCCTTGCCGGCTTTTCGCCGTTGAGCCAGGCCGCATTCTTCGAAGACAGCTCGGCCACTTTCGAAACCCGCAACATGTACTTCAATCGCGACTTTCGCGACGGCACCAGCGCCCAACAGTCCAAGCGTGACGAGTGGGCCCAGGGGTTCATGCTCAATCTGAAATCAGGCTACACCGACGGCACCGTGGGGTTCGGTGTCGATGCGCTGGGCATGATGGGGGTCAAGCTCGATTCGAGCCCGGACCGTACCGGTACCGGCCTGCTGCCGACCGACGATGGGCGCGCCGTCGACGAATACTCCAAGCTCGGCCTGACCGGCAAAATGAAAATCTCCGCCAGCGAGCTGAAAGTCGGCACCCTGATCCCGGAACTGCCGATCCTCAAGCCCAATGACGGGCGCATCCTGCCGCAGACCTTCGAGGGCGGCATGCTGACATCCAAAGAGCTCAAGAACCTGACTTTCACCGGCGGGCGTCTGGATAAAGCCAAGGACCGTGACAGCACCGACTTCGAGGACATTGCCCTCAACAACAAGAACGGCCGTTTTGCTGGCACGGTGGCCGGCAAGCACTTTGATTTTGGCGGCCTGGACTACAAGCTCACCGACAAGATCACCGGCAGCTACCACTTCGCGCAACTCGATGAAGTCTACAACCAGCATTTCCTCGGTTTGATCGCTTCGCAGCCATTTGGCCCCGGCACTTTTGGCACCGACCTGCGGTTTGCCATCAGTGATGACCAGGGTGAGGCCCGTGGCGGCAAGATCGACAACAAGTCCCTCAACGGCCTGGTGAGTTACGCCTTGAGCGGCCACAAGTTCAGCGCGGGCTACCAGCACATGTCCGGCGACAGCGCATTCCCGTATGTGGATGGCGCCGACCCGTACCTGGTTAACTTCGTACAGATCAACGACTTTGCCGGCGCCGAAGAACGCTCCTGGCAAGCGCGTTATGACTTCGACTTCGTCACCCTCGGCGTCCCCGGTCTGACCTTCATGAGCCGTTACGTGAGCGGTGACAACATCAAGCTCAAGAACGGTGACGAAGGCAAAGAGTGGGAACGCAACTCCGAGATTAAATATGTTGTACAAAGCGGCGCGCTCAAGGATGTCGCCGTGCGCCTGCGCAATGCCACCTACCGCTCCAACTACTCTGCTCGCGATGCCGATGAAGTGCGTCTGCTGGTGAGCTATAGCGTTGCCCTTTGGTAATTCAGTACGTCCATAACAACAACTCCCAAGGAGACTTGAATGAACCTGTCAATGCGTAAAATCGCCCTCGCCGCCAGCGTCCTGCTGTTCACCGGCCAAGCGCTCGCCGAACCCAAACGCCCGGAATGCATCGCCCCGGCCTCGCCCGGCGGTGGCTTCGACCTGACCTGCAAACTGGCGCAAAGCGCGCTGGTCAACGAAAAGCTGCTGACCAAACCGATGCGCGTGACCTACATGCCCGGCGGTGTCGGCGCGGTGGCGTACAACGCGGTGGTCGCCCAGCGTCCCGCCGATGCCGGCACCCTGGTGGCCTGGTCCAGCGGCTCGCTGTTGAATCTGGCCCAAGGCAAGTTCGGTCGTTTCGATGAAAGCAACGTGCGCTGGCTGGCCGCCGTTGGCACCAGCTACGGCGCCATCGCAGTGAAAAGCGACTCGCCCTACAAGACCCTCGACGATCTGGTTAAGGCACTGAAGAAAGATCCGAGCAAAGTGGTGATCGGCTCCGGCGGCACCGTCGGCAGCCAGGACTGGATGCAAACCGCGCTGATCGCCAAGGCCGCCGGGATCAACCCGCGCGACCTGCGCTACGTTGCCCTTGAAGGCGGCGGTGAAATTGCCACCGCCCTGCTCGGCGGTCATATCCAGGTCGGCAGCACCGACATCTCCGACTCCATGCCGCACATCCAGAGCGGTGACATGCGCCTGCTGGCGGTGTTCTCCGACAAGCGCCTGGACGAGCCGGAAATGAAGGACATTCCGACAGCCCGCGAGCAAGGCTACGACATCGTCTGGCCGGTGGTTCGCGGCTTCTACCTCGGGCCAAAAGTCAGCGATGAAGACTATGCCTGGTGGAAGGATTCCTTCGACAAGCTGCTGGCCTCCCCCGAGTTCGCCAAGCTGCGCGACCAGCGTGAACTGTTCCCGTTCGCCATGACCGGCCCGGAACTGGACACCTACGTGAAGAAGCAGGTCGCGGACTACAAAGTGCTGGCCAAAGAGTTCGGCCTCATCCAGTGATCGTCTCTGTCTAGCGGCTGCGACTCCGTTCGGCGGAGTCGCAGCACAGGAGTTCCTCATGCTCTTACAACGCATTTTTGCTTCGGTGCTGTTGCTGGCCTGTCTCGGCCTGGCACTGATGGCGTGGCCGTACCAAGCGGATTTTTCCTACGAACCGGTGGGGCCTCGGGCCTTCCCACTGCTGATGCTTGGCCTGATGGGCTCGGCACTTCTGTACATGGTATTTCGTCCTGCGCCGATCAAGCACAGCGATGACGAGCCGCCGCTGGACCGTGAAACCCTGACCAAGATCGGCCTCTGCGTCGTGCTGTTGCTGGTGTTCGCCGGCGCCTTCGAACCCCTGGGTTTCATCGTCGCCAGCATCCTGATCGGGGTGCCCATGGCCCGTCTGTATGGCGGTCGCTGGGTTCCAAGCATCGTGATCATCAGCCTGATGGCCGTCGGCCTCTACCTGCTGTTCGACAAGTTGATGGACGTGCCGCTGCCCTTGGGCGTGCTCAACGTTCTGGAGAACTGATATGGATACTCTTGGCTATTTGGGTCAGGGTTTCGGCGTCGCGCTGAGCCCGTACAACCTGGTGACCGCACTGTGCGGCACCCTGATCGGCACCGTGGTCGGCCTGTTGCCGGGCCTGGGGCCGATCAACGGCGTGGCACTGTTGATCCCGATCGCATTCGCCCTCGGCCTGCCACCGGAGTCGGCACTGATCCTGCTGGCGGCGGTGTACCTGGGTTGCGAATACGGCGGCCGGATAAGCTCGATCCTGCTGAACATTCCGGGCGAAGCGTCCACCGTGATGACCACCCTGGACGGTTACCCGATGGCCCGCAAAGGTCTGGCCGGTGTAGCGCTGTCGTTGTCGGCATGGAGCTCGTTCATCGGTGCCTTCATTGCCACCTGCGGCATGGTGCTGTTCGCCCCGCTACTGGCGAAATGGGCGATTGCCTTCGGCCCCGCGGAATATTTCGTACTGATGGTGTTTGCGATTGTCTGCCTCGGCGGCATGGCCGGTGACCGCCCACTGAAGACGTTCATCGCGGCGCTGATCGGTCTGTTCCTGTCGACCGTCGGCATCGACGCCAACAGCGGTGTGTACCGTTTCACCGGGGACAACATCCACCTCACCGACGGTATCCAGTTCGTCGTGCTGGTGTTGGGCCTGTTCTCCATCAGCGAAATCCTTCTGCTGCTGGAAAAAACCCACCACGGCCAGGAAGCGGTGAAAGCCACCGGGCGCATGATGTTCAACTTCAAGGAAGCGGCGTCGGTGTTCGTGGTGAACATCCGTTGCGGCGTGCTGGGTTTCATCATGGGCGTGTTGCCGGGTGCCGGTGCGACCCTGGCCAGTGCCGTGGCCTACATGACCGAAAAACGCATGGCGGGTGCCAAGGGTACTTTCGGACAAGGCGACATGCGCGGCCTCGCGGCGCCGGAAACCGCCATCGGCGGCGCAGCCTGCGGTGCGCTGGTGCCGATGCTGACCCTCGGCGTTCCAGGTTCAGGCACTACGGCGGTGATGATCGGCGCCCTTTCGCTGTACAACATCACCCCAGGCCCGCTTCTGTTCCAACAGCAACCGGACATCGTCTGGGGCCTGATCGCTTCGTTGTTCATCGCCAACGTGATGCTGGTGATCCTCAACATCCCGATGATCCGCATCTTTACCCGCATTCTCGCCGTGCCGAACTGGGCACTGGTGCCGGTGATCGCGATCATTACCGGGATCGGCGTCTACGCGGTGCATGCGACCACGTTCGACCTGTTCCTGATGATCGGCATCGGCATCTTCGGTTACATCCTGCGCAAGCTGGACTTCCCGCTGTCGCCGGTATTGCTGGGCTTCATCCTCGGAGGTTTGATGGAACAGAACCTGCGCCGCGCTCTGTCGATTTCCAACGGTGCGCTGGAAATCCTCTGGTCGAGCCCGATCACCTTCGGCTGCTGGGTCCTGACGGCGATCATGCTGCTGATGCCGCTCATCCGCATCTGGCGCAAACGTTCGGCCGCCCAACGCGTTATCGCCGATGTCTGATCCGTCCCCCCTCAAACTCTGGTGGGGAACCCCGCTGGTCGGCCTGCTGGGCGGTTTCCTCGCCAGCCAGGTCGGCTGGCCTTTGCCGTGGATGGTCGGCTCGTTGCTGGCGATCATCCTCGTGCGCTGCCTGACACCCTGGCAATTGGCCGAAATCCCTGGCGGACGCAAGTGCGGCCAGTGGATCGTCGGTATCGGTATCGGCCTGCATTTCACTCCAGTGGTGATGGAGCAGGTACTCAGTCATTTCGGTCTGATCTTCTTCGGTGCGTTGGTCACCAGCCTGTCGGCGGTCGTCGGCGTGTGGCTGATGCGCCGTACCGGAGAAGATCGCGCCACGGCGTTCTTTTCCAGCATGCCCGGTGGTTCCGGGGAGATGGTCAACCTCGGCGCCCGCAATGGTGCGGTGCTCAGCCGTGTCGCGGCGGGGCAGAGTTTGCGGGTGTTGGTGGTCGTGCTGTGCGTGCCGGCAGCCTTCAAGTATCTGCTGGGCGACGGTGCGCCGATTTCCCATGCCGGCAGCATCGATTGGCGCTGGCTGGCAGTATTGTTTCCTGCCGGCGCATTGGCCGCCTGGATCTGGGAACGCCTGCGTCAACCCACCCCCTGGCTGTTCGGGCCGTTGCTGGTCAGCGCGGCAGTCAGCATCGGCTGGGACCTGCACATCGGTTTACCCGATGGCGGTAGCCAGATTGGCCAGTGGTTGATCGGTAGCGGTCTGGGCTGTCACTTCAACCGGCAGTTTTTCCGGCGTGCGCCATCGTTCATGGGGCGCACCTTGATCGGCACGATTTTGACCATGCTGATCGCCACAGCGGCGGCCTTGGGTTTGAGTGCGCTGACCCATCTGGATCTGCGTTCGCTGACCTTGGGCATGATGCCCGGCGGGATTGCCGAGATGAGCCTGACGGCGGAAACCCTGCAACTGTCGGTGCCTCTGGTGACGGCGATGCAGGTGATGCGGCTGTTGTTTGTGTTGTTTCTGGCGGAGCCGTTGTTCAAGTACTGGAACCGGGGTCCGGATTCAGTCTGAGCGATCGAGTCGACTTCATCGCGAGCAAGCTCGCTCCCACAGGGTTCGCGTGATCCTTGCTCGCGATGGGGCCCTCTTGCTCAACCCATCAAACCGGCGGCAACCGCCACTCGATCGGCGTCTCGCCATTCTGTTCCAGAAATTTATTGGTCCGGCTGAAGTGCCCGCAACCGAGAAAGCCGCGATAGGCCGACAGCGGTGACGGATGCACCGAGGTCAACACCAGATGCTTGGTCGCATCGATCAGCTTCTGCTTGCTCTGGGCATGGGCGCCCCACAGCATGAAGACCAGGTGCGGTTGCTGTTGGCTCACCACTTCAATGACCCGATCGGTGAAAAACTGCCAGCCCTTGTCCTTGTGCGCATTGGCATTGGCACGCTCGACGGTCATGGTGGTGTTGAGCATCAACACGCCCTGATCGGCCCAGCTTTGCAAGTAGCCATGGTTGGGAATGTCGATGTTCAGGTCGCGTTTGAGTTCTTTGTAAATGTTCACCAGCGACGGCGGCGCCGGCACGCCCGGTTGCACCGAGAAGCACAAGCCATGGGCCTGGCCCGGACCGTGATATGGGTCCTGCCCGAGGATCACTACCTTGACCTTATCCAGCGGCGTGGAATTGAGCGCGTTGAAAATCATCGGCCCCGGCGGATAGATCTCCTTACCGGCCGCCCGCTCCTGTTGCAGGAAGTTTCGCAACTCTGCCATGTAGGGCTGGTCGAATTCGGCACGCAGTGCCTCCTTCCAGCCCGGTTCGAGTTTGATACGGTCGTCAGCAGTCATGGTTACATCCGGAAAAAACAATGGGGCGAACCCTAGGAAAGCGCATCACGCTTGTCAATTGATCTGACGCAGATCCGGCACTTTCCCACACAGCGATCATACTTAACCTTCAAATTCCCGATCGAGGTCACGATGAATCTGCACTTCGAAGAACTCACCGGCACCGACGGCGCGCGCATCGGTATCGCCAGCCTGGATGCCGAAAAATCCCTGAACGCCCTGTCCCTGCCGATGATCAACGCCCTGCGCGACCGAATGGGGGCCTGGGCCAAGGACCCGCAGATCGTCTGCGTTCTGTTGCGCGGCAATGGCGCCAAGGCCTTTTGCGCCGGCGGCGAAGTGCGCAGCCTGGTGGAAGCCTGTCGCGTCCATCCAGGCGAAGTACCGCCACTGGCCGCGCAGTTCTTTGCGGCGGAATATCGCCTGGACTTCAAACTGCATACCTACCCAAAACCGCTGATCTGCTGGGGCCACGGCTATGTGCTCGGCGGTGGCATGGGGCTGTTGCAAGGGGCAGGCATCCGCATCGTCACGCCGAGCAGCCGCTTGGCCATGCCGGAGATCAGCATCGGCCTGTACCCGGACGTTGGCGCCAGTTGGTTTCTGTCGCGCCTGCCCGGCAAGCTCGGGTTGTTCCTGGGCCTGACCGGTGCGCACATGAACGGCCGCGATGCCATCGACCTGGACCTGGCCGATCGTTTCCTGCTCGATGAGCAGCAGCCGGAATTGATCGAAGGCCTGTTGCAATTGAACTGGCAGGAACAGACACCCATGCAACTCAACAGCCTGCTCAAGGCCTTGCAGCAGGAAGCCGTGGCACAGATGCCTGAAGCCCAGTGGCTGCCGCGCCGACAACAGATCGACGAGATGCTGGATGTCAGCGACGTGCGTTGCGCCTGGAAGGCCATCAGCGCCTTGCGCGATCACACCGACCTGTTGCTGAGCCGCGCAGCCAGGACCCTGAGCGAAGGCGCTCCGCTGACCGCTCATCTGGTGTGGGAGCAAATCATCCGTGCCCGACACCTGTCGCTGGCCGAAGTCTTCCAGATGGAATACACCCTGAGCCTCAACTGCTGTCGGCATCCGGAATTCAGCGAAGGCGTACGTGCCCGGTTGATCGACAAGGATCAGAAACCGCATTGGCACTGGCCGGACATCAACAACGTGCCGGACGCGGTGGTAGAGGCGCATTTTCACAAGGCGTGGGAAGGTCGGCATCCGCTGGCGGATTTGTCCGAATACTGAAGTCCGGGCAAAAAAATGTGGGAGCGAGCCTGCTCGCTCCCACAAGTTTTGTATTCAGTTTAAGGATTAGCGGTGCTTGCCCCGCCCGCTGCGATAGCCGCGTCCGTCGTGACCGCGATAGTCGTTGTTCCAGTTCCCGCGGTTACGGCCGTCCCAGCCATGGTTCTGATGCATGCGGTAGTCGCCTCGCGATGGCTGATAGTAACGAGGGGCCGACTGGTAATGGCGCGATGGCTGATACATCCGCGGCTGCGAGTAATAGCGCGACGGTTGATAGATCCGTGGCTGTGAGTAATAGCGCGGTGTCGGCTGGTAATACCGCGCTGGCGGCACGTAGTACCGGGGCGGCGGTGTGTAGTAACCGCCACCATTGGAGTAGTAGGAACTCCCCCCGGCGTAATAGGTTGGCGATGGCGAGGTATAGACCTCGGAACTGTAGTAACTGCCTCCTTCATCGTAGTAAGGCACGCACCCACCAAGGGACAATCCCAACACAGCTAGCAGAAGAATTCGACAGAGCATGGCGGCCTCCTGGACCGCGGGTAAGCCACACCAGCGACGCTGGCAGGCGACAGTCAAATGTTCGGTGACTGTCGAAAGATCAGACACCGAATTCGGAATCTGGTGCGCCATCGAAACAAGTGGAAACATCTGGCCGATGAAAGGTTTTTCATCCATTCGCGCCCTGATTAACGGTGGCCACCTCGATGTCCACCGCCATGATGTCCGCCGCCGTGGCCTCGGTAGTAACCATGCCCACCGTAGTAATAGGCGCGATAGCCACCGTAGTAACGCGGACCGTAGTAACCGTAGTAATAGGGCGAGTAGTAGCCGGGGTAGTAATAAGGTCCCCCGTAGACGTCGGCAGGACCGGCGTAGTAGTAGCAGCCAGACAATCCAAGACCCAGTACTGCACCTAACAACAATCGACGCAACATGGCGGCCTCCGTGAAGACCTGTAACAGCAGTCGGCACGCTCCGACTTACACCTGTTTTGACTGGCAATCCCCTGCCAAGTGCGACGTCACACCCACCGTCTGATCAGCGGTGGACAGGTTCCAATGCGGTGCACCAGCGCACCATCACAAGGCAGTGCACCTTTCCAACCAACACCGTCGATCTCCCTGCCCCCCACGCTAGAGCGCTCGGACCAACTTGGCACGCCTCTCGCTTTACTAAAACCGTGCAGGAGTCACTACAGGTTCGCGGCACCACAATTTGCAATGGCTGACTAGGGTTCCGGCTCGCAATCGCGAGTGACTGGTCCGAGAGTTGGCGACCTCCAGTTGAGGTTACACGGCGGGACAAAAGCCCGGGAGACAAGCCACCGTTATCGGTGCCGCTGCCGTCCTGTCCGTCCTTGATCAACTGGAGAACCACCATGTCCCAGCTTCGTTTACCCGCCCTGCTCGCCGCTGCGTTCGCCGCCCTCGTGAGCTTCTCGTCCCAGGCTGCACAGAAAGACCACTTCAGCGTGTGCTGGACGATCTACGCCGGCTGGATGCCCTGGGAATACGCCGGCAGCCAGGGCATCGTCGACAAATGGGCGAAGAAGTACGGCATCAAGATCGACGTGGTACAGCTCAATGACTACGTCGAATCCATCAACCAGTACACCGCCGGCCAGTTCGACGGTTGCACCATGACCAACATGGACGCGCTGACGATTCCGGCCGCTGGCGGCGTGGACAGCACCGCGCTGATCGTCAGTGATTTCTCCAACGGCAACGACGGCATCGTACTCAAGGGCGAAGGCAGGAAAGTCGCCGACCTCAAGGGCATGGACGTCAATCTGGTGGAGCTCTCTGTCTCCCACTACCTGCTGGCCCGGGCGCTGGATTCGGTGGACCTCACCGAAAAAGACCTGAAAGTGGTCAACACCTCCGACGCCGATATCTCGGCTGCTTTCAACACTGATCAGGTCAACGCCGTCACCACCTGGAACCCGATGCTCTCGGACATCAAGGCCAAGCCTGCGGTGACCGAGGTGTTCAACTCCAGCCAGATCCCCGGCGAAATCATGGACATGATGGTGGTCAACTCCCAAACCCTCAAAGACAACCCGGCCCTCGGCAAGGCACTGACCGGCGCCTGGTTCGAAGTGGTCGAGTTGATGAACGCGAAAAACGCCGCCAGCAAAGCCGCCCTTGAGCACATGGCCAAGGCCTCTGGCACTGACCTGGCGGGTTTCCAGGCGCAACTGGACACCACCAAATTGTTCGCCACCCCGAAAGAAGCCCTGGCGTTCAGTACCAGCAAGCAACTGCCGGAAACCATGCGCAAGGTCGCCGAGTTCTCCTTCCAGCACGGCTTGCTGGGTGAAGGCGCCAAAGACACCAGCGCGGTCGGCATGGCCTTCGCCAACGGCGTGACCAGCGGCGACAAGGGCAACCTCAAGCTGCGCTTCGACCCGAGTTACGTGCAGATGGCCGCCGACGCCAAGCTGTAATCAGGAGAACTGGCCATGCGCCTGATCAACCGTCACCCGGACCGCCCGAGTCGCCTGTTGCTGGTGATCCTGCCGTTCGCCCTGGTGCTGTTCGCCTACTTCATGGGCTCGGCCGAGCGACTGGCGGAAAACCCCAACGACAAGCTGCTGCCCAGCGCCGTGCAGATGACCGATGCGGTGAAACGCCTGGCCTTCGTGGCCGATAGCCGCACCGGCGAATACCTGCTCTGGCAGGACACGGCGTCCAGCCTGCAACGCCTGGCCATCGGCCTGGGCATCAGCGCCCTGGCCGGGCTGTGCCTGGGCATCGCCGCCGGTACCCTGCCGCTGTTCGGTGCGCCGTTGTCACCCTTGTTGACCGTGCTGTCGATGGTGCCACCGCTGGCGATCCTGCCGATCCTGTTCATCGTCTTCGGCTTGGGTGAGTTGTCGAAAGTGATGCTGATCGTGATCGGCATTACTCCGGCACTGGCCCGTGACCTGGAACAACGCGCCCGGGAAATTCCGGTGGAGTTGCTGATCAAGGCCCAGACCCTCGGCGCGTCTACCTGGACCCTGATGCTGCGGGTGGTGTTGCCGCAACTGCTGCCACGCCTGTTGATCTCGCTGCGACTGATGCTCGGCTCGGCGTGGCTGTTCCTGATTGCCGCCGAAGCCATCGCCTCCACCGACGGCCTCGGCTACCGGATTTTCCTGGTGCGCCGTTACCTGGCGATGGACGTGATTTTGCCGTACGTGGTGTGGATCACCCTGCTCGCCTGGTTGATGGATTGGGGGCTCAAGCAGCTGACCCGCCGCGCATTCCCTTGGTATGAAGGAGCGGCCAAATGAGCTTCATCACGGTGAAAAACGTCTGGCAGCAATACGTCGATCAGGTGGTGCTCGAAGGTCTGAACCTGACCGTCAACGAGGGTGAGTTCTGCACCCTGGTGGGTGCGTCCGGGTGCGGTAAATCCACCTTCCTACGTTTGCTGCTCGGTCAGGAGCGAGCCAGCCGCGGCGAAATCCTGCTCGACGGCCAGCCCTTGGCCGCAGAACCGGACGCCAGCCGTGGCGTGGTGTTCCAACGCTATTCGGTGTTCCCGCATCTGAGTGTTCTGGACAACGTCGCCCTCGGCCTCGAACTGCCGCGCTCGCGTTTGCTTGGACGCCTGTTCGGCAGCGCGAAAAAAGAAGCCCGCGAACAGGCTTCGGTGCTGCTGCACAAAGTCGGCCTGGGCCACTCGCTGGACAAGTACCCGGCGCAGCTCTCCGGCGGCATGCAACAACGGCTGGCCATCGCCCAGGCGCTGATCATGAAGCCGCGGGTGTTGCTGCTCGACGAACCGTTCGGCGCCCTCGACCCGGGCATCCGCAAAGACATGCACGCCTTGCTCCTGGAGCTGTGGCGCGAGACCCGACTGACGGTGTTCATGGTTACCCATGACCTGTCCGAAGGCTTCAGCCTGGGCACCCGCCTGCTGGTGTTCGACAAGGTCCGTCTCGACCCCCATGCACCCGGCCGCTATGGCGCACGCATCACCTACGACATCCCTTTGAACAGCGACCGCCGCACCCACAGTACCGCCGTCGACGCCCTGCCAGTGCAACTGGCGGGCTCACTTCGAACCGCTTGAGAGGTTTTTGCCCATGACTGATTCGACCCGACTGTTCCCGCCCTTCGCCGAGGAAATGCTCCCCGGCGGCGGCCATCGTTCCTTCGTGCTCAAACGCGGCCAATTGCTGCGTCTGACCGACCTGCGTGGCGGCGCCAATGTCAGCCTGACGTTGCTCAACGCCAATGAAAAAACCGAACGGCTGAACCTGCCCGACAGCCTCAAATGCCAACACACCGCCAAACTCACCGCCGGCCACTGCCTGTACTCGGACATGGGCCGCGTGCTGGCCGCCATCACCGCTGACACCTGCGGCTGGAGCGACAGCCTCGGCGGTGTGCTCTGCGCTGAAGAAGTGGCGCAAAAGTACGGCGCGGGCCGCTATCAGGAACTGCGCAACGGCTTCTTCCGCAACGGTACCGACAACCTGTTGGTGGAACTGGGCAAGTGGGGGCTGGGCCTGTCCGACCTGCTGATGACCCTCAACCTGTTCAGCCGCGTGAACGTCGATGACGCCGGGCGCTTCCATTTCGTGGAGGGCAATTCCAAGGCTGGCGACTACATCGAGTTGTACGCGCCGATGGACACCCTGGTGGTGCTCACCGCCCTGCAGCACCCGATGGACCCGTCGCCGGAATATGCACCGAAACCGCTGAAGCTCAGCTGGATGAACGCCGACGCCACCGTCGCCGAACACTGCCGTACCTCGCGCCCGGAAAACGAGCGCGGCTTCATCAACACCGACCGTTTGTTTGCCTGAGGATCGCTGCCATGTCACTCGCAATCGCTACCGTTCACAAGCAACCAGACACCGCGATCTACCGCGCCACCATCCCCGCCGGCGAGCCTTGGCTGATGGAGATCAAGGCGGGACAGACCCTGCGCATCCTCGACCTTGAAGGTAATCAAGCCGTCGACACCTTGTTCTACAGCGTCGCCAATCCCAGGGAGCGCTACGACGTGCAGCGCACCCTGCGTCGGCAAAACAGCGTGTACCTGAGCACTGGCAGTGTGCTGTATTCCAACCTCGGCAAGCCGATGCTAACCATCGTCGCCGACACTTGCGGGCGTCACGACACCCTCGGCGGCGCCTGTGCGCAAGAAAGCAACACCGTGCGCTACGCCCTGGAAAAACGCTACATGCACAGCTGCCGCGACAACTACCTGCGCGCCTGTGCTCACGATGGCCGCCTGGGCAAGGGCGACATCGGGCCGAATATCAACTTCTTCATGAACGTTCCAGTT
This sequence comes from Pseudomonas sp. EU05-FHT14B02, assembly GCF_058791055.1. NCBI lineage: Bacteria > Pseudomonadati > Pseudomonadota > Gammaproteobacteria > Pseudomonadales > Pseudomonadaceae > Pseudomonas > Pseudomonas sp. EU05-FHT14B02. The sequence goes on from NZ_JBYTDD010000021.1 coordinate 32,261, forward strand.
ACTGCCGACGGCGGCCTGACCTTCGAAGACGGCATCTCGGCACCGGGCAAGTACGTCGACCTGCGGGCCGAGATGGACGTGATCGTGCTGATCTCCAACTGCCCGCAACTGAACAACCCCTGCAACGCCTACAACCCCACCCCTGCGGAGCTGCTGGTATGGAACTGAAGTTCTCGCGGTTGCGTCGCTGGTTGTTCGCCTTATGCCAGGCCCGTTCCGGCCAGTGCCTCAAACCTCAGGAACACCACCCCCTGTAGGAGCGAGCTCGCTCGCGAAAAACCCGAAGCCACCGCTAGGCATCTGGTTTCACGCGTAATCGTTCACGACCATCGCGAGCAAGCTCGCTCCTACAGGGGGGCGGTGGTGATTTGAAGAAATCTGATTCTGCCGCCGGGGACGACCCCGGCTCTCATCGAAAAACTGCGGGACGGCCCGCATCCCCTCCAGGGGTTATGCCATGTTCGAAAAAGTCCTGATTGCCAACCGTGGCGCCATTGCCTGTCGCATCCTGCGGACCCTGCGTGAACTGCAAGTGCAGGGCGTTGCCGTGTACTCCGAAGCCGATGCCGCCAGCCTGCACATCCTGCAAGCCGATGAGGCCCACAGCCTCGGTGAAGGTGCAGCGGCTGGAACTTACCTGGCGGTCGATAAAATCCTCGCCATCGCCAAGTCCACCGGCGCCACCGCGATCCATCCCGGCTACGGCTTTCTTTCGGAAAACGCCGCGTTCGCCGAAGCCTGCGAGGCCGCCAACATCGCCTTCATCGGCCCGACGCCCGAACAACTGCGGGTGTTCGGCCTCAAGCACACCGCACGCGCCCTGGCCAAACAACACGGCGTGCCGATGCTCGAAGGCACCGAACTGCTCGACAGCCTCGATGCCGCGCTGCTGGCCGGTGAACAGGTCGGCTACCCGGTGATGCTCAAGAGCACCGCTGGCGGTGGCGGCATCGGCATGCGCGTGTGCCGCAGCGCGGCCGAGTTGAGCGAATCCTTCGAAGCGGTCAAGCGCCTGGGCCAGAACAATTTCAGCGACGCCGGAGTGTTCATCGAGAAGTACATACAGCGCGCCCGGCACCTGGAAGTACAGGTGTTCGGCGACGGTCGCGGCGAAGTGATCGCCCTCGGCGTGCGTGATTGCTCGGTACAACGACGCAACCAGAAAGTCCTAGAAGAAACCCCTGCGCCGAACCTGCCCGACGGCATGGCCGATGAACTGTGTGCGGCGGCGATCAAATTGGCCAAGGCAGTGAATTACCGCAGCGCCGGCACCGTGGAGTTTGTGTTCGACAGCGAGGCCCAGCGTTTCTACTTCCTGGAAGTGAACACCCGTTTGCAGGTGGAACACGGTGTCACCGAACAGGTGTGGGGTGTCGACCTGGTGCGCTGGATGGTGCAACTGGCGGCCGGCGATCTGCCACCCCTGTGCGAACTGATGCAGGGTTTGCAACCGGTGGGTCATGCGATTCAGGCGCGGTTGTATGCCGAGGATCCGGGTCGCGACTTTCAACCCAGCCCAGGCTTGCTTACCGCCGTGGATTTCCCGGTGGCCAATGGCGTTCAATTGCGTATCGACACCTGGGTCGAGGCTGGCTGCGAGATCCCGCCCTACTTCGACCCGATGATCGCCAAGGTCATCAGTTGGGCGCCAACTCGCGAAGAGGCCAGCGCGGATCTGCATCAGGCGCTGGGGGCCAGCCTGCTCTACGGCGTGGAAACCAACCGCGACTACCTGCGGCAGATTCTGCTCGATGTGCCTTTCGCCAGCGGCCAGCCATGGACCCGTTGCCTGGAAGGCCTGGTGTATCAGGCCAACACCTTCGAGGTGCTCAGCGCCGGCACCCAGACCAGCGTTCAGGACTATCCCGGCCGACTCGGTTACTGGGCGGTGGGCGTACCGCCATCCGGGCCGATGGACAGTCGCGCGCTGCGTCTGGGCAACCGTCTGCTGGGCAATGACGAAGGCGCAGCGGCGCTGGAAATCACCATGAGCGGACCGTTGCTGCGCTTCAATTGCGAGACGGTGGTGACGGTGACCGGCGCGGTGATTCCGTTGGCTTTGAACGGCGAAAGCGTACCGATGAACACGGCACTGCTGATTCCAGCGGGCGCAATGTTGAGCCTTGGCACCATTGCAGGCGCAGGTGCGCGCACCTATCTGTGCCTGCGCGGTGGCCTGCAAGTGCCGGACTATCTGGGCAGCAAAAGCACCTTCACCCTCGGCCAGTTTGGCGGCCATGGTGGTCGCGCATTGCGAGCCGGTGATGTGTTGCACCTGCCAGCCCTGAATGACCGCAGTGCCGGTCAGCAACTGGCTGAAGAACAGGCCACCAAGTTGCCGGCAGTTCGGCAGATTCGCGTGATCTACGGCCCCCACGGCGCCCCGGAGTACTTCACCGAACACTACATCGGCACCTTCTTCGCCACGCAGTGGGAAGTGCATTTCAACTCCAGCCGCACGGGCGTTCGCCTGATCGGACCGAAGCCTGAGTGGGTGCGTGCCGACGGCGGTGAAGCCGGTTTGCATCCGTCGAACATCCACGACAATCCATATGCGATCGGCGCGGTGGATTTTACCGGTGACATGCCGGTGATCCTCGGCCCGGATGGCCCGAGCCTTGGCGGGTTCGTGTGCCCGGTGACAGTGATCGAGGCAGATCTTTGGCAACTGGGGCAGCTCAAGGCTGGGGACAAGGTGCAGTTCTTGCCCGTCGACCTCAAGACCGCCCGCAGCCTCGCCTTGAAATGGGATCACTGTGGGAGCGAGCTTGCTCGCGATAGCGGTGTTTCAGTCACACAGATGTCGGATGTGATGCCGTCATCGCGAGCAAGCTCGCTCCCACAGGGGATTGAGTCGCCTGTGGTATTGGACATTGGGCAGGACGACACACGGCTGGTGGCAAGACTGTCCGGCGACACCCACCTGCTGCTGGAAATCGGCGCCCCGGAACTCGATCTGGTCCTGCGTTTCCGCGCCCACGCCCTGATGCAGGCGCTGGAAAGCAAATACCTGCACGGCGTGATCGACCTCACCCCCGGCATCCGCTCACTGCAGGTCCACTACCAACCCGAGCAACTGCCGCTGTCCGACCTGCTCGGCATCGTCGCCGGCGAATGGGACGCCGTGTGCGCCGCCAAGGATCTGCAAGTGCCCTCGCGCATCGTGCATCTGCCGCTGTCCTGGGACGACCCGGCGTGCCAGTTGGCCATCGAGAAATACATGACCACGGTGCGCAAGGACGCGCCGTGGTGCCCGAGCAACCTGGAGTTCATCCGCCGCATCAACGACCTGCCGAACCTCGATGAAGTGCAGCGCACGGTGTTCGACGCCAGTTACCTGGTGATGGGCCTGGGCGACGTCTACCTCGGCGCACCGGTCGCCACCCCGCTCGACCCGCGCCATCGCCTGGTGACCACCAAGTACAACCCGGCGCGCACCTGGACCGCGGAAAACTCGGTGGGCATCGGTGGCGCCTACATGTGCGTCTACGGCATGGAAGGCCCCGGTGGCTATCAGTTCGTCGGGCGCACGTTACAGATGTGGAACCGCTACCGCGAAGTCGCCGCGTTCGATGGCAAACCCTGGTTGCTGCGGTTTTTCGACCAGATCCGATTCTACCCGGTCAGCGCCGATGAACTGCTACGCATCCGCCGGGAGTTCCCCCTCGGGCGCTTCGACCTGAACATCGAGCACAGCCAGTTGAACCTGGCGGATTACCAGGCGTTCCTGGCCAGCGAAGCCGAGACCATCGAGGCGTTTCGCGACCAGCAGAAAGGCGCATTCAATGCCGAGCGCGAACGCTGGATCGCCAGTGGCCAGGCGCATTTCGACAGTGAAGAAGCGGCCCCGGAGGCCACCGAGGATGCACCGCTGGAAAACGGCCAACAGAGCGTCGACAGCCACATCGCCGGCAACCTCTGGCAGGTTCAGGTGGAGGTCGGCAGTCGGGTCGCGGCCGGCGATGTGCTGGTGATCCTGGAGTCGATGAAGATGGAAATCCCCCTGCTCGCGCCAATGGCCGGTGTGGTGCGCGAGATTCGCGTGCAACCGGGTTCGGCGGTGCGCGCCGGGCAGCGCGTCGTGGTGCTGGAACTTGACTGAACCCATTTTGAAAAGGACTCATGCCATGAACATCAATCTGCAACTCGACGCCCTGCGTGGCGCTTATCGCGAAGGCTGCACCACGCCACGGCAATTGCTGCTGCAGCTGCGGGACAAAGCCGCGGCACTGAACCCGGACTATCACCTGTTCATTCATTTGCTCAGTGTCGCTGAACTGGAGCCTTACCTCGCCGCCCTCGACGGTCGCGACCTAGACAGCCTGCCGCTGTATGGCGTGCCGTTCGCGATCAAGGACAACATCGACCTGGCGGGCATTCCGACCACGGCGGCGTGCCCGGCATTCGCCTATGTGCCGGAGCGCTCGGCGACCATCGTCGAACAACTGCTGGCCCTTGGTGCGATCCCGCTGGGCAAGACCAATCTCGACCAGTTCGCCACGGGGCTCAACGGCAGCCGCTCACCGTACGGCGCGTGCCCCAACAGCGTATTGCCGGAGTATCCGTCGGGCGGTTCCAGCGCCGGATCGTCGCTGGCGGTGGCGCTCGGGGTCGTAAGCTTTGCGCTGGGCACCGACACCGCCGGCTCCGGTCGTGTGCCGGCGGCGTTGAACAACCTGGTCGGTCTGAAAGCCACCAAGGGCCTGATCTCGACGGCCGGCGTGGTTCCGGCCTGTCGTACGCTGGATTGCGTCACCACCTTCACCGCCACGGCGCGGGAAGCCAGTCAGTTGCTGGCGCTCACCGCACGCCTCGACCCTCGGGACGAATACAGCCGCAGCAACCCCCTGTGGAACGACGGTTCGGCGTTTGGTACACCACGCCCCTTCCGGTTCGGCGTACCCCGTGCACAGGACCTGCAATTCTTCGGTTGCCCTGAAGGCCCACTGTTGTTCGGTGATGCCATCGACCGTCTCAAGGCCCTGGGCGGCGAAGCAGTGGAACTGGACCTGTCGCCGTTTCTGGAGGCTGCACGCTTGCTCTATGAAGGCCCGTGGGTGGCCGAGCGCTACAGCGTGGTCGGGGAGTTGATGGCGCAAAACCCGGAGGCCGTGTTACCGGTTATTCGCACCGTATTGGCCAAGGCACCCGCCGTCGACGGCGTACAAACCTTCCGCGCCCAATACCGGCTGCAAGCGCTCAAAGCCCTGTGCGACACAGCACTGCAAGGCCTGGACTGCGTCGTCACGCCAACCATCGGCCGCCCGGTGACGCTGGCGGAACTCGAGGCCGAACCGGTGCTGCGCAATTCGGAACTGGGCTACTACACCAACTTCATGAACCTGCTCGACTACGCCGCCGTCGCCGTGCCCAGCGCGTTCATGGACAACGGCATGCCTTGGGGCGTGACGCTGTTTGGCCGGGCCTTTACCGATCAGTATCTGTTGGGCGTGGCGGATGCCTTGCAGCGTCAGCAAGGCCTGGCCACGCCTGCACCGGCGACGGTGGCACGCCATGATCGAGCGCGACTGGTGGTCTGTGGGGCGCACCTGGACGGGTTGGCGTTGAACTGGCAGCTCAAGCAGCGCGGTGCCCGTTTGGTGGAAACGACATTCAGCTCACCGGACTATCAACTCCATGCCCTGGCCGGCGGCCCGCCGTTTCGTCCGGGCATGGTCCGCGTGAAGGATGGCGGCGTGGCGATTGCGGTGGAAGTCTGGGAGTTGCCGAGCAGCGAGTTGGGCTCGTTCCTGACCGGGATTCCGGCACCACTGGGGCTGGGCAAGGTGCAACTGGCGGACGGTCGCTGGGAGACCGGGTTTATCTGCGAGGCGTATGGGCTGGAGGGCGCGGTGAACATCAGCCATTTGGGCGGGTGGCGGATGTATCTGAAAACACTCGGCTAAACACCAGACTCACATGCAACACCACCCCCTGTGGGAGCGAGCTTGCTCGCGATGGCGTCAGCACATTCACGATTGATGTGACTGACACACCGCCATCGCGAGCAAGCTAGCTCCCACAAGGACCACGCGCAACCTCCATGGAACACAGGAACGCCCATTCGCGGCACACATAGGGCAGTTATTTCCCCGCAGTGCCATTAGAATGCAACCATCGGATGACTGCCAATGGAACTGCCATGCCGCTTCGCTCGCCGCTGTACTCTCAACGTTCGTTGGTGCTCACGCTGGTCGCGTTGCTGAGCGCAGGCTTCCTCGCCACTTCCTTTCTCAGCTACTACGCCTCCCGGGCTTCGATCCGCGACAACATCGTCAACACCGAATTGCCGCTGACATCGGATACGGTCTACTCGGAAATCCAGAAAGACCTCGTCAGGCCGATCCTGATTTCCTCGATGATGGCTCGCGACACCTTCATGCGCGACTGGGTGGTCAATGGTGAAAAGGATTCCGACCAGATGACCCGTTACCTCAACGAGGTCATGACCCACTACGGCGCCTACACCGCGTTTTTCGTCTCCAACACCAGCCTGACCTACTACCACGCCAAGGGTGTGCTCAAGCAGGTCAAGGCCACCGAGCCCCGCGATGCCTGGTACTTCCGTGTGCGGGACATGAAGGATCCGTACGAGATCAACGTCGACCCGGACCTCGCCAACAAGGACAACCTGACCTTTTTCATCAACTACAAGGTCTACGACTACAACAGCCGATTCATCGGCGCGGCCGGGGTTGGCCTGACCGTCGACGCGGTGATCAAGCTGATCGACAAGTACCAGCAGCGTTATCAGCGCAGCGTGTATTTCGTCGACAACTTCGGGCGCCTGGTGCTCACCGGCGCCGGAGGGGGCCCGCAGGGTGCGCGCATCGGGCAGAAACTCAGCGAACTCGACAGCATGAAAGACTTGGTCAGCCGGCTGCCTAAACCCCACAGCGGCAGCTATGAATACTCCGTGCAGGGCCAGGGGCATTTCCTCAACGTACGGTTTATCCCGGAGCTGAACTGGTACCTGTTCGTCGACAAACGCGAAGACAGCGCCCTCGGTGAAATCCGCCAGTCGCTGTACCTCAACCTGTTGATCTGCCTGCTGGTCACCTTGATCGTGCTGGCCCTGCTCAACCGGGTGATCAAACGCTATCAGGACAAGATCCAGGCCCAGGCCATCCTCGACAGCCTGACCGAACTGCCCAACCGTCGCGGCTTCGACCTGCTGGCCGCGCAGGCCATGCACGAAGCCCGGCGCGAGCCCAAGCCGCTGACCGCTTTGCTGCTGGACCTGGACCACTTCAAAGCGCTGAACGACACCTACGGCCACCTGGCCGGCGACCAGGTACTGATCGGTTTTGCCCGGGATCTGGAAAGTTGCCTGCGGCACTCCGACATCGTCTGCCGCTGGGGCGGTGAAGAGTTCATCGTGCTACTCAAGGACACCGACGGTAAGACCGGTCTGATGATTGCCGAGAAAATTCGTCAGCACGTGGAACAACAGCGCTATGCCTACAACAGTCAGGCCTTGCATGTGACCGTCAGCATAGGCCTCACCACCCAGCAGCCCGATGACACCTTGCACAGCCTGCTGTCACGGGCGGATCATGCGATGTATCGGGCCAAGCAATCTGGCCGTAACCGAACCTGCGTGGAAAAACCTCACTTCAGCTATGAACCAGCCTGACCTCTGCCCGGCCTGCGGTGCACCCAACGACTGCACCCTGGCCGACCCGCGAACCGCCGACCGCGCCTGCTGGTGCTACGGCGTCAGCATCGACCCGGCGGTGCTCCAGGCGCTGCCGGCGGAACTGCGCGACGCCTCGTGCCTGTGCCCGCGCTGCGCCGAGGTCGAGGCGCAGTTGCAAGCAGCGTCCGGGTCGATCAAGTAAGATGCGCACCCCTTTCTGCACTGATCCCTAGTCATGCGTGTCGACCGATTCCTCAGCAACCTGCCGTGCTTCAACCGTAAGCAGGTACGCCTGTTGCTGGTGGAAAAACGCGTGAGGGTTGACGGAAAAGTCGTCAGTGACCCGCACAGCGAAGTCCGTGAATTCAGCCGCGTCGAAGTCGACAACGAAGTGCTGCAAGTCGGTAAACCCCTGCGCCATTTCATGTTGCACAAGCCCGCCGGATGCGTCAGCGCCACCCGGGATCCGCAGCACCCGACCGTGCTCGATTTGATCCATGAACCGGACAAGGACGAACTGCACATCGCCGGACGCCTGGACTTCAACACCACCGGCCTGATGCTGATCACCAACGACGGCAGCTGGTCGCGGCGCCTGACCCAGCCGCAGACCAAACTGCCCAAGGTCTATTACGTCGAAACCGAGCAGGACATCGGCCCCGAATACGCGATCAAATTCAACGAAGGGCTGTACTTCGCCTTCGAAGACCTCACCACGCAACCCGCCGGGCTAGAGCTGCTCGGGCCAAAATGCGCACGCCTGAGCATCGTCGAGGGCCGCTATCACCAGGTCAAGCGCATGTTCGGCCACTTCGACAACAAGGTGATGCGCCTGCATCGCGAACGCATGGGGTCGCTGGTGCTCGACGACACCTTGAAACCGGGCGAATACCGCCCGCTGACCGACGAAGAGATCGGATCGATCTAAGCGCGCGACCGCTCAGCAGAAAGTTGTCGAACAATTTACCAACGGCACTTGCGCAATGATGTGACCCCTGCTTGAATCAGGACGTCGGCCGAAATGTGACCGACGAGTCACCCCATACTTCTAAGAAACTTTTTGCCGGTAGGAACCCAAGGGTTCCGGCCTCATCCGGCAGACTGCCCGCCAATAACAATACCCGTCGACCGGACTGCAATGGATCGACATGGGCCTCTCAAATTCCAGGCGTATGCCTACCTGTCACAAAGCTCGTGCAATCTCATTTGCGCGCATACCCGCTTGCCAGGAGTCTTATGACATGAGGCCAGAAATCGCTGTGCTGGATATACAGGGTCAGTATCGGGTTTACACGGAGTTCTATCGCGCGGACGCCGCAGAGAAGACCATTATCTTGGTCAACGGCTCGATGGCCACGACTGCGTCGTTTGCACAAACCGTGAAAAACCTCCATCCGCAGTTCAACGTCGTCTGCTACGACCAGCCCTACGCGGGCCGGTCAAAAGCCCACAACCTGCATGAAAAAATGCTCACCAAGGAAATCGAAGGGCAGATCCTGCTGGAGCTGATCGACCACTTCGCCGCCGAGCACGTACTGTCGTTTTCCTGGGGCGGTGCCGCGACCATGATGGCATTGTCGCAACGGCCACGGCGCATCGAAAAAGCCGTGATCAGCTCGTTCTCCCCGGTGATCAACGCGCACATGCTCGACTACCTCGAGCGCGGCGTCGAACACCTCGGCAACCTGGATCGCGACCGGGTCGGGCACCTGGTGAACGACACCATCGGCAAACACCTGCCGTCGTTGTTCAAGCGCTTTAACTATCGCCACGTCAGCTCCCTGGCCGAACATGAGTACGGGCAGATGCACTTCCACATCAGCGACGTGCTGCACAGCGACCGCCAGTGCTACCTGCACGCGGCGAAGAAAATCGACGTGCCGGTGCTGTTCCTCAACGGCGAATGGGACGAATACACCGCCGCCGACGACGCCCGGTTGTTCGCCGGCCACGTGCAACACAGCACGTTCAGCACCATTCAGGCCACCGGCCACTTTCTCGACATGGAGCACAAGGCCGCCTGCCGAGACAGCCGCAACGCACTGATGGGCTTCCTGAAACCAGCGCAACTCGAAAGCCGACCGCGTTACCACAACGCCCAGGAACACCATGCATTGGCAGGCTGAAGTAGCGTCATCGCGAGCAAGCCCCGCCCTGCTGCGTTAAACGTATTGCGCAGGCGCGAGGCTTGCCCGCGATCGACCGTCATGCGGTCCGGGCTTTTTTGTCACCTCTGCGTTAAACCCGCTCCACGTAAAGAAAAACTTCAAATCCGCAGCCGTATCTGGTACAAAGTCAGCGCTCTGAGCGGGTGTCGTATAATGGCATTACTCCAGCTTCCCAAGCTGATAACGAGGGTTCGATTCCCTTCACCCGCTCCAATCGAATTTTGATCTCACGTCAGGGTTGTTTTGACGGGGGATGCAGAGACAGAAAAAACCGGCCTTGATGGCCGGTTTTTTTGTGTCCGGGATTTGGTGGATTTTGCTTCTTCAGTCATTCCGCCATTTTCCCTGATCGATTAGCAAGTGCCCTTGGGCGATAGCGTCTATCCTGAGACCTGTTAGCGTTTTTTTCGAAAAGCACGGATTTGTTATCAAATTCAATCCGACATTAGTGTTTTTACCGTTTCGAAATTAGCGTTTTCGCATAAGATCAAGGTTCTGTTAGCGTTTTTCTTGTCCCAGTAAAGGATTTCGTCAATGCAAGTCGGTTTCAAGACCCTCGCGACCCGTTACGACATCGCACTGGCACAGCCTCTGCGCGTCGAATCCATGATCGGCACTGTACGTGTCAATCGCGAAACTGACGGCAATGTGGAGAACCGATACCCGACAAGCTATCGGCCCGCAGACGATTTCGCAGGACATTTCGAATTCGGCCTCAAGTACGAGGAGATCCACCTCGAGTTCTTCGCCCGCCTGTTTGCAGCCATAGGCCCGCTGCCTGTCGAAGAGTGGTGTCGACGGGAGCCTTTCGGTCAATACGCCCGCCGCACGGGGTTCCTCTACGAATGGCTGACAGGCGAACGCCTGGATGTGCCTGACGTGACCAATGGCGGCTATGTTGATGTACTTTCGCCCCAAGATTATCTGACTCGTCGCGAAGCTCTGCGAACTCGTCGTTGGCGCATCAACAACAACCTGCCGGGGACGGCTGAGTTCTGCCCCTTGGTTCGTCGTACGGTGCCAGTGCGAGAAGCTCTGCAATTCAATCTGCGCGAAGCATTGGGTGAATTGGATCAGGCCTTTGGTGCCGACATCCTGATGCGTACGGCCAGTTGGCTGACGTTCAAGGAATCGCGCGCGAGTTTTCTCATCGAAAAGGAAGCCGACCAGGCGGATCGCATCCAGCGGTTTGCCCATGTCATTGCCCAGCACTGCGGTCATATCAAAGACCCGTTGAGCAACGACAGTCTGCATTCCCTGCAAGCTGGCATTCTTGGACACGACGCCATCGGACTGGGCTTGCGGCGCTCTCCCGTATTTGTGGGGCAAGCCACGATGCGCGAGGACATCGTGCATTACATTGCCCCCCATTTCGCAGACCTCGCTCAGCTCTTGGCAGGCCTCAACGAGTTTGAGGTCGCAACCCGTGGTGCTGAGTCAGTGGCACGTGCCGCAGTGTTGGCATTTGGCTTCGTGTACATCCATCCCATGCGCGACGGAAATGGCCGGATTCACCGTTTCCTGATCAACGACACCCTGGTTCGGGACAAGGCTGTGCCCGACGGCGTGATATTGCCGGTCTCTGCCACAATCACAAGCTCGATCGACTTCAGGGCCGGCTACGATCGTACGCTCGAAGTATTCTCGCGACCGTTCATGCGACGTTACGCGACGGCCCATCGGTTCGGCGAACTCGTGACCTACGAGGACGGTACTCGCAGCAACTTCATCTTCGATGAATATGAGGACGCGCGTTTTGCCTGGCGCTATCCCGATCTGACCGAACACGTCCTGTACACCTCACGCGTTGTCGAGCACACGATTAAAAAGGAAATGGCGGATGAAGCCAGAGTACTGGTGATCTTTCAGCGAGCGCAGGAACAGTTGAAAGAGGTATTGGAAATGCCAGACCAGGACGCGAATCGCATCATTCGCTCTATCAAGGAGAATGGCTGGACGGTGTCGGGCAAGCTGAAGAAAGGGTATCCGCAACTTGAAGATGAGCGCGTGGCAGAGCGCGTTGTGGAGGCTGTGCGTTCTGCGTTTGAGGATTGAGAGATGGGAGGTGGATTAAGTAAAAAACGCACTTTTAGCCGTTTTTTGTACCCGGAATTTGGTCGAATCATGACCGATCCAGCTCTACGTTGATAAACAAATCCGTCACCTTTTCCCTGTCACCTTTTCCCAATGAAGGATCAGGGCTCTTGGACTATCAGTTCTGCTAGTACAGGGACTGGACCGAATGCTGTAAAAAAGCAAAAAACCATCCTTGAGCGCAAAGACACAATCCCTATGGCCAAACACACTCGGCATATCGGAAACAGTCTGCAAACAATTCTACTTGCTACCAGTCAGAGCAAATCCGTACTGGCCGAAGTGAACCGGGGCGAAGTAAGCCAAATGACATATTCCGTCTATGGTCATCTCTCAGGCATACACTTGCCCTCGACTCATTTGGGATTCAATGGCGAGTGTCGAGAGCGTCACACGGGTTGGTACATGCTGGGTAACGGCTATCGAGCCTACAACCCGGTACTGATGCGTTTCCATAGCCCAGACAAATTGAGTCCGTTCGGGGCGGGTGGATTGAACCCATACACCTACTGCGCCGCAGACCCCATCAATCATCGTGACCCATCAGGGCGTATCGCTCTACCGGTCATTCTGAGCCAGCTTGCTGGAGTCGGCGGCGGAGCGTCTTCTTTAGGAGGAATGGCTCTTTCATTGTCCACCAGCGCTCGTTTCAGCGGACAAGGGATTTTGGCGCTGGGTACGGGCGCGACGGGTGTGCTGCTTGGGGCAGCAGCAGTTGCAAACCCTGCTTCCGTAATAGCACCGGTTTTGGCAAGTGCAGGGATAACCGCAGGTGCAACCAGTATGACGCTGGCCTACAGAGCGGCAAGAGCAGCAACAGCCCGTGGTACTCAATGGTTTCAGTCGGCAGCTCGGTTCTTCGATGATCCCCCTCGATATTCAACCCTGTCATTAGAAGCACCACCCCCTTCCTTCTCTAGCTTGAATCTGAGTGCTCCGCCAGCGTACACATCACAGAACCCCGAAATCATTATTGCTCGCACACACTCAGTGGCACGTATTGCATCAACCTCAAATCAGGAGGCACTACTAAATTCCCCCGAACGAGTGATCGCTCGAATGGGTGAGTTACCTAGCGTGCACTTCATTAATGAAACGACACTCGCAGCAAAAAAAGTCAGAGCCACCGTACGCTAAGCAGTGAGCCAGCATTCGTAGTTGCCCATCGAATGGACGAAACCCTCGACCATCCCTCATAAAAAGCAACGTCCTACACGACACTGGGAAATGTCCGTAGACTTGCGCATTGCTGTGCCTTTGTCATGAGACCTATAGTCCGACCGCGCCCAAATGGCGTATCGGGTTTGGCGACTCGGTAACAACGGTACAGAAGGCTCCGAGGATTTCTCGGAGCACTTTTGATCACGCTTGGCTGCTTTTTCGGTAGCTGTGCGTGGGAGACCTTCGGGTCTGCCGGTTTTACCATTGTCCGGTTCGCCAACCCGCGTACAGCTACCACCCTATTGTTTGGCGACGATTGAGTGTTAGGTCTTCCACCCACAATTGGTACTCACTCATGAAAGAGTTCATGGCTTTAACCAGCAACGCCGACGATCTCCCCTCTCTATACATCAACACTACCCAACCCCTGCACTCCCTGCTCAGCACCGCCAGCTACAGAATTCGCGCCGTGACGCAGCTCCTTGAAAACCTCGCGATGCGTGGCGACCTGAGCTCCGACACAGTGGTCCTGAGCGACTTCGCATTGCTCTGCTGCGTGCCATTGCGCGATGGTTGCGATGTGCTGGACGTTATCGCTCGACGCATGGATGCAGAACCATCCTGACAGTCCACCCGGCGCCTTTCGGGGGCGCCCTTTGGGGTTCATAACCTCACCCGCTGTGTTCACGGAGGACCATGAACATGTTTTACCCGATTGCGATTTTCATGGACGACGACGAACATGCGTGGGGTGTTGAAGTCCCGGATGTGCCAGGTTGTTTTAGCGCCGGTGAAGATCTGGAAGATGCAATAGCCATGGTTCAACAAGCCATTGAGGGGTATTTCGAGATGCTCGCCGAGAACGGTGCACCCTTCCCCTCAGCCAGCAGCGTTACCCTGCACACATCTAATCCAAAGTACGCTGGCTGTACGTGGGCACTGGTGGAAATCGACGTGATCGAGTAACTGATTGGAGCCCCTGATATGACTCAAAACAGTGGGTTGGTGTTCAGCGCTGAATGTGACCCTGCCACCTGGACGCTCATATCTTTTGCGTATAGATCACCGTAAGCGAGTAAAGAAGCCGTAGAGCTACGTTGAGCCCAGCAATAGTTCCCTTATTCTCCCGGCTCATCCTTCGCCTCGAGATCAACATGCACAATTCAGAGTTGGGAATCATGATCATTTCATTGATCGGGTTGTTCGGCTTTGCCTCCTTTGCCTTTGAGTACTTGAGTGCCCGGCGCTCAAAAAAGAACAAGCCACAGTGATTTTTCAGAATCGAAAAAAGGGGCAGATGACGCTCATCAACTGTCCCTGTTTTGCTTCAGCGGGTCGCGACGATAAACAGTCGCGGAAATGGTAACAGCACCGAACCATCGGCCATGACCGGGTACGCCCGCTCGATAGCAGTCTGATATTGCTTCAGATACTGCACCCGTTCCGCCTCGTCCAACGGATCGAGAAACGGTCGCAAGCCACTGCCCTTGAACCACTCCACCACGCCAGACGCACCGCCCGCGAGCGGATGATGGTAAGTGGTGCGCCACACATCGACGCGGGTGCAACAGGCTTTCAAAATCGAATAGTAGCCACTGGCATCGGCCATTTCGATCCTCTGCCCGGCGGCACCTGCCAGTTTGCCGACCCATGGGCCATCAGCGGCGACTTCACGCATCAAGCGGTGCGAGTATTCATTCAGGTTGTCGGGCATCTGGATCGCCAGGCTGCCACCCGGCGCCAGTTTGCTCACCAGCGACGGTAGCAAGCTGGCGTGATCAGGCACCCACTGCAACACCGCGTTGGCGAAAATCACATCGAACGGGCCACTTTCATTCCAGGTGTCGATGTCGGCGATGTCGAACTGCACCTGCGGCAAGCGCTTGCGAGCGGCTTCGATCATGTCGCTGGAACTGTCCAGCCCTCGCACCGTGGCGCCGGCAAAGCGCTCCACCAGTAACTCGGTGGAGTTGCCGGGCCCACAACCGATATCGATGGCCGAGCGCACGTTCCCGGCGGGGACGGCCGCCAGCAGGTCACGGGCGGGACGGGTGCGTTCATCTTCAAAAGCGACGTACTGTTTGGCGGACCAACTCATTGCATTCTCCTGTCGGTGCGTTGTCGTGATCTGGGCAGACCACCAGTTCACTACGATACATCGGCCAATAGGCTCTGCTCTATTCCACCTTTGTTGCGAAAACTTCTGTGGGAGCGAGCTTGCTCGCGATGGCGATTGCACAGTCAACATCGTCGTCGACTGACATGGCGCTATCGCGAGCAAGCTCGCTCCCACAGTTTTTCACCTTAACTGATCGGCCTAGGCTCTATTAGCCAGTTTTTTCGTCGCTAGACAGCAATCTTAATCGTAGTACCCGACAGTCTTCTTCAAATGATCCGAGTACTCGTAAATGTCATCAACGGAGTTGATTGCATGCCGGGTTTCATTCTTCTCTTCGTCAAATATGCCGATGTATTTCTGTGATCGGTTGAAGTGCAGTCGGCAGATCGGCTTGCGGTTGTTGTCGTCGAGCAGGATGCCGAAGTAACTCTGTGTGTCACGCTGAACAATCCGCTTGGCATCAACAACCGACCGAACCACGGCCCGGACGATGTGATAGCCCTCCAGTTCTTCCAATGTCGTCAGAACTTTGTCCTCTGACTCATCTCGAACATCGGATTGTTCAGTGTCACCAGTAGCGACTGGTAAAGAGGCCTGCGCAGGCTGGAGGGCGCCACTCATTGCCGACTTGAGCCTGTCATTGATTTGGTCGTTGAGAAACTGCACCACAGCCTTTCTCGTGAGCTCATGGAACTGTTCGCGGACCTTCTGAGTAATCACTCCGTCGTAAACCCGAGAAGCAAACACTTTCACGAAGTCGTCGTCAGGCTTGCTTACCTGAGAAGCAATCACCTTCTTGATTTGGCTGACGTACTTCAGCTCACCTGCGGCGCTGATGATCGACTCCACATCGAATGCAGATTTGGTGAGTTTCACCAACTCTGGGACGGAATACTCGTCGATATCCAGCAGGTCGAGTTCAAGGAATGGCTTCTCGTCCATTTTGTTTGGCGCGTCCAGGTCAGTGAAAAACTTATAGACCTGGCCATTGGTGAGAATGGAGATTCGAGCGCTGGTGACATGAAAATAGCGGAACAGCTGGGAGGCATGATTGATATGCAGCGGCTCACCAATTTTTTTGCACTCGATTAGGATCTGAACCTCGCCAGCCTTCATGATTGCGTAGTCAATTTTCTCCCCTTTTTTCGTTCCAATATCGCAAACGAATTCAGGTGTCACTTCCGTCGGATCGAAAACATCGTAGCCCAGTACCGTGCTGATAAAGGGCATGACAAAAGCATTCTTGGTCGCTTCTTCCGTTTGAATGGCAGCGCTCTGCAAACGAACTTTGGCAGCGAGACTTGCTAACTTTTCGAAGAATTCCATGAGTAGCCTCTTTTCCGATTTCGATCCGTGTGAACACATGCTGGCAAATTGACTGCCATTGATACTAGACACAAACCGGTACAAAGGAAGATTCCCACCCAAAATTAAGATCTTGCCTACCTCCATGCTTCATTGGTTTGCAACCCCAGCCGAATTTTCATTCTCCCGCCACTGTCTGAAAAATCAGGCGCCCCCTCAAAAGGAACACGGTCATGAAATTCGCAAAAATCGCGCAGAAACTAGCCCTTTGGGCCGGTAGCCCCAAGACGTTCATGAGCGCGTTGATCCTGATTTTCCTGTGGGGTTTGAGCGGGCCGATTTTTCATTTCAACGATACCTGGCAACTGGTCATCAATACCTCGACCACCATCATCACTTTCCTGATGGTGTTCCTGATCCAGAACACGCAGAACCGCGTCACCGACATCCTGCACTTGAAAGTCGACAAATTGCTGCGGGTGACCAAGGAGGCGCAACAGGCCATGCTCGGGCTTGAGGCGTTGGACCTCAAGCAACTGGAGGCGCTGCGCAGGCACTACCGCGCCATGGGCGAGAACCAGGTGTTCGACCTAGACGGCCTGAACCCAACACATAATCCCAAACTGCATCCGGATCAGCTCTGAACAGAAAAACGGCGCGTGACTGAAGCCCCGTGCCGTTTGTGTTCAAGCCATGCGCTCAACTTTTGGCCTGCAACGCCTTGGCCATTTCCAGGTGATTTTGCAATTTAGGCAGGGTTTCTTCGGCGAACGCCTTGATTTGCGGCACGTCGGTGGTCTGCGCTTCCTGTTGCAGTTGTTCGATGGCTTCCTGCGTGGTCTTCACCTGACTGGCTGTATAGGCCTCGTCGTAGGTCGCCCCATCCAGGACTTGTGGCATCAGGGTTTTCGCCTTTTCGACAATCTCTTCCCGGGGGGCGACCGGTATATCCAGTTGTTTGGCGATTTTCGCCAGGTGCTGGTTCGCCATGGTGCGGTCGTTGATGACGATAATGGTGTAGTCCTTGACCTCTTTGGACTCGGCTTTCTGGTGCGCCAGGCGACTTGCTTCAATACCGGCAATACCTTTTGCCGAGGCCTCGTCGATGAATTCGGCAGTCGACTGGGCAAAGACGCCGCTGGCAAACAGGCCCAGTAACGTGGCAAGACTGGTATTACATAATCGGGTGGCCATCCGGTTCATGGTCGCGCCCTCCTCTTCAAATTCAAACGGGAGCTTTCGCCCCCGCTTCTCAATCAAAACCACCATCATCCATTACTTGGATTTCTGTCCGGGCTTGCGGCCCATGTCGGGTTTCGCAGGCTCTTTGTCGACAGTCGTCGTGGTGGTTTTCCCACCCTTGCGACCGGTTTCAGAAGCCTTCGTTCGATCGTTGGCGAAGTTCCCCGAGTTCGAGTTTCTTGAATTAGGCATGATTCTCTTCCTCTTGGTGGTAGTCGCGGCGAGCTGTAGCCCGCATAGAGTCTGAATTTGCGCGTCCCAAAAGGTTTAGAAAATTACGTGGATGCCACGACGAACGGTGCGCTGTCTTTCAGACCAGTCGCAGGTGATGCTCGCGTTTGGCGCAGTACATTGCCTCGTCGGCATGCCGGAACAATTGCTTCTCTTCGGTGCCGTGATCGGGGTATCGGGCGACGCCGATGCTGGGCTGGATATTCAGGCTGTGCCCGTCCAGGCGCAGGGGCTGACCCAGGACCTGACGGACTTTCTCGACCACAAGGTCGGTATCGTCCGCCGCGTGAATGCTGTGCAGCAACACTACGAACTCATCGCCGCCGATGCGGGCCACGGTGTCGGTTTCCCGCACGCAGCCCTTGAGCCTGTTGGCCACCGCTTGCAACAACATGTCGCCGACCGCGTGCCCATGGGTGTCGTTGACTTGCTTGAAGCGGTCAAGGTCGACGTATAGCAGCGCCATGCGCCCGCCGCCCTCCCGGGCCACTTGCAGTGACGCCTTGAGCCGGTCGCGCAGCAGCTCGCGGTTGGGTAACTGGGTGAGTTGGTCGTACTGGGCCATATGTTGCAGGCGGGCGTGCAATTGCTTGCGCTCGATGGCGGTGGCGACCTGGGCGCAGACGTATTGCAGCAGTTCCTTGTCTTGCTCGGTGTAGCGCTCGCCGCCCGGAATGCTTTTGACGATCAGCGCGCCGATGGTGCCGTTTTGCGAATTCAGCGGCACACCCAGCCAACAGGGTGAGTTCTGTTCGGTCTGCAGCATTTCGAAGCCGGCAAGAGGTGGGCGCTGGCCCGGAGTCAACAGGATCGGCTGCCCCGTGCAGATCACCTCGACACACAGGCGCCCGGTCAGGGTTCCGGGCTGTTCGGTCTGTGGCTCGTGGTCATCGACGTGATAAGGGAAGTTCAGCTGTGCGCAGTGCTGGTCGTACAGCGCCACGGAAAAACTCAATGCTGGCAGCCATTCGCCGATGATCATGTGGATGCGCTTGAATAACGCCAGCAGATCCTCTGCCGCATGGGCCGCTTCGGAAATCGCATACAACGCTGCCTGCCGGGACTCGGCCTGCTTACGCTCGGTGATGTCACGAGCAACGGCGATGCGCAGTTGATCATCCTCGGACCAACGCGCCGACCAGAGGATGTGCACCACACTGCCATCCTTGCGCAGGTAGCGGTTTTCGAAGTTGAGCTTGGGCTCACCGTCCATGATTTCCCGGGCGGCGTCGAGGGTGCGCTGGCGATCGCCCGGGTGCACCATGTCGATCATCGCCTCGCCGATCATCTCATCGGCGCTGTAGCCAAAAATGCGCTCGCATGCCGCGCTGACAAAGACGAAGCGGCCCTGCTTATCCACCGCACAGACGGCGTCCAGCAACAGATCGATATAACTCGCCAGCGGCGCGGAATTCCGGTTTTCCATGGTTCAGCGTGGGTGCCCCGATAATGCAGCGCTCTTCAATCATCCCTGCCCCGTCAGCCTTGCATCCCTGTGATTACATTCAAGCCTTTTCCGGCATCAGCCCCGGCAACGCATGGACCAGCGCATTGATGGCGAAACCGATGAACATTACTCCGCACAACCGGGTGATTGCCAGTTCATGACGCTGGTACAAGGTACGCACTCGCCGTGCACCGACGATGCCGATGAGAATAGCGTAGGCGAGCAACCCGCCGACGAAACTCAGGCCGATCAGTGCCGGCAGCATTGACCAGTTGAGCAGTTCCGCGCGGCTCGACAGCAATGCCGTGAACGTCGCCACCGCCACCGGATAGGCCTTGGGATTGGTCAGGCCAAACAGGATGCCGTGCCAGAACGGCTGCCGCGCCGGGCCCTGCGGCGCATCACCGCTGCTACGCCGGGCGCGCACCGCACGCCAGCCGAGCCAGAACAGGTACAGGCCGCTGAGCACACCGAGCACGTCAAACGCCGTACTGCCGATCTCCCGCGCACCGACAATCGCAATCAGCGCCGTGCTGCACCAGACCACATCGCCGAGCAAATGCCCGCACAGAAACCCCGCCCCGGCCCGTCGCCCATGGGCCGCGCCAATACCGAATACCGCCAGCACACCCGGTCCCGGGGTGATGCCGTAGATAAAACCCGAGGCAAGCACGGCCATTAGCAACGATGGGGTCATGGGGAGTCCTTTTGAACGGCTTGGTGAATGGTGGCCAGTCTATATCAGGTCATTGCCTGTCGACTGAAACATCTCGACAGACGAACGGGCTGGCCCCGCTTCACTGATGACGGTGTAGTATGTTGTATTACAAACCACTACATCGAGACCACCATGTCAGTTATGTCCCTGCGCATACCAGACGAAATCGCCGATACTCTCGCGAGTCTTTCCAAAGCAACAGGCCGCAGCAAATCATTTCTGGCCGTGGATGCGCTGCGTGAGTACCTGGCCCGTGAAGCGTGGCAAATCGAGGAAATTCAGAAAGCCTTGAAAGAAGCCGATGAAGGTGACTTCGCGACACAAGAACAAGTGAACGCTATTGCAGACAAGTGGACGGCGAATGCGCGTTGAGTGGTTGCGTACGGCGTTAAAGAATCTGGATGACGAAGCCGCGTACATCGCCATCGAGAATCCAGAAGCTGCAGCAGATTTTGTCCAGGCAATTCTCGCCAGTGTCGATCACCTTGCCCGATTTCCATCGACAGGTCGTGAGGGGCGCTTACCCGGTACCCGGGAATGGGTCATGCCTGACCGCCCCTATTTGATTCCCTACCGGGTTCGCCAAGGTCGGCTTCAGGTACTACGAATTTTTCATACGCGTCGTCTGCCACCTTCCAATTGGTAAAGGCCATTTGGAAAAACCCCTAGCGTTCGATCCCCTCCCCAATCCTCCGATTCAACCAGTTCAACGCCTGATCCCCGCCCCGCCGCTTGTGCCAGACCAGTACGAAGGTGAACGACGGAATGTGAAACGGCGGTGGCACGACAATCAATGATTGCTCATCGATATCGCGCAAACCCCGGGACGCGACGGTGAGGATCAGGTCGGTGCCGCTGATGAGCTCCGGGGCCACGCTCCAGTGCGGCAGGCTGATGGCGACGCGGCGGCGTTCGCGCAGGGCGGTCAGGGCCCGCTCGATTTCCGGGGTGCCGCTGCCGCGCATCTCCAGCAGGACGTGAGGCCGTGCCAGGTAGGTGGGCAGGTCGAGCATACCGTCGGCGGGCAAGCTTTTGCGATCCACCAGGCAGGCGTAGTGCTCTTCGAACAGCGGGGTGCTGCGCAATTCGTTGGGCATTTCCGGGAACACACCGATGGCGACATCGATATCGCCATTGAGCACGCCGTCGAGCATGCTTTCGCGGCTGCCATGGCTGATTTGCAGGTCAATGCCTGGCGCTTCGTGGCGCAAGGTGCGGATCAGTCCCGGCAGGACAATGGCGGCGCCATAGTCGGACATCGCCAGGCGGAAAGTACGCTGGGTGGTCGCGGGATCGAAGGCATTGGGCGCCAGCAGCGCTTGCACCTGGGCCAGGGCTTCGGCCAGCGGCGCCACCAGCTCCAGCGCTCGCGGAGTCGTGACAAGGCCGGCGCCGGCGCGCACCAGCAGCGGATCGCCAAGCAGGTCGCGCAACCGCGCCAGCGCATGACTGACCGCTGGCTGGCTCAAGTGCAGACGCTCGGCCGCCCGGGTCACGTGTTGCTCGCTGAGCAAGGCGTCGAGAATCACAAGCAAGTTGAGGTCGATACGTCGTAGCTCATTCATCTGTTGCATGTTCTGGATAACAAAACGGAATTTAAATCTGCGCGACGAATACCCTAGAGTCCAGCAAAACCTGTTGGAGATCGATCATGAGTACGTTGCATTGGGCCGGTCTGATGGGGCTGGCGATGATCGCCGGGGCGGTGGTGCCGTTTCAGAGCGCGATCAACGTCAATCTTGGACGCGGCTTGGGTCATCCGTTGTGGGCAACGCTCGCCTCGTTGCTGGTGAGCGTTGTGGTGTTGTTGCCGATCATCGTGGCGATGCGTTTACCGTTGCCGTCTCGGACATTCATCAGTCAGACGCCGCTCTGGATGTGGGCAGGTGGCGCTTTTGGCGTGTGCTTTATTTCACTGGCATTGGTGCTACTGCCCAAACTCGGTGCCGCGGGGTTCATGGCATTGGCGCTGGCGGGGCAAGTGGTGGCGTCGTTGTTGCTGGATCACTTCGGCTGGTTCGGGTTGGCGGAGCGGCCGATCAGCATGCCCAAGGTGTTCGGGGTGGTGCTGTTGATGGCCGGGGTGGTGCTGATTCAATTTTTTGATGCACCGGCCAAAGGATTGGTGACAGCCGGTTGAGGGGACAACCAACCGTCAGATGTCGACTGTCAGTCATCGCGAGCAAGCTCCCACATTGGTCTGTGATCGACACAAATTTTCCTGTGGGAGCAACTGTCTGACACCCTTGCTATCAGGCCTTGTCCAACGTCCGCAACTTCTGCGGCAACCCCCACAGCAACAGCGCCACCGCAATCAGCGCACACACACCAATGACATACAGCGCCGGCGTGGTGCTGCCGGTCAGGTCCTTGATTCGGCCGACCATCACCGGGCTGACGATGCCGCCGAACTGGCCCAGGGTGTTGATCACCGCGATCCCGCCGGCAGCACCCGCCCCGGCCCCGGCCAGCAGTTTCGGCGGCAGGGTCCAGAAGCTCGGGATGGAGGCGATGATCCCGGCACCGAGCAGGCCCAGCGCGACAATCAGGAAGGTCGTGTGACTGGCGAAGATCCCCGCACAGAAGAACCCGACCGCACCAACCGCCACCAGGCCGGCGACAAACTTGCGTCGCTCGCCAGTAGCATCGGACAGCCGTCCGATCACCACCATGCTGATGGCGCCGCAGATGTACGGGATGGCCGTCAGCAAGCCGATCATCACCGGACTCTCAGTACCTGCGCTGCGGATCAGTTGCGGCGCCCAGAAATTCAAGCCGTAGGACGCCACCTGAATCAGGAAATAGATCAGCCCCAAAGTCAGGAAGCCCGGAATCCGCAGGGCGGCGAGCAGCGAACCACCGCTCTTGTGCGGCTCATGCTGAGCGATGCGGCTTGCCAGCAAAGTCTTCTCCGAAGGCGTCAGCCAATGGGCGTCTTCGATGCGATCCTTGAGCAGGGTCAGCACCAGCAAACCGAGGCCGATACACGGCACGCCACCGAGCAGGAACAGCCAGTGCCAGCCACGCATTTGCAGCACACCGTCAAGGTGTTGCAGCACAAGGCCGGAGAACGGCGCGCCCACCAGGCCAGCGAACGCCGACGCCAGGAACAGCATCGAGGTGATGCGCCCGCGATAGTGCTGCGGGAACCACAGGGTCAGGTAATACAGCACGCCCGGAGCGAAACCCGCCTCCATCGCGCCGATCACGAAGCGCAGCACGTAGAACTGCCATTCGCTGTTGACGAACACCATGGCAGCCGTGGCCAGCCCCCAGGACATCATGATCCGGGCGATCCAGCGTCGGGCACCGACCTTGTACAGCATCATGTTGCTCGGCACTTCGAAGATCACATAGCCGACCACGAACAACCCGGCACCCAGGCCGTACGCGGTGTCGCTCAGGCTCAGGTCGGCCTGCAGCTGGAACTTGGCGAAGCTGATGTTGATGCGGTCAAAAAAGGCGAACAGGTAGCAGACCATGATCAGCGGCATCAGACGCCAGGCGACTTTGCTGACCAGGGCTTTTTCGGTGTCGTGGCTAACGGACGGGCTCACGCCCGCCTCCAGTGCATTGAGGCTCATTGTGATTCTCCAGGCGGACTTCCCGTGGGTGTCCGATTGTTTTTGTTGTCTGGTCAATGTTCGATTTCACTGTAGGAGCGAGCTCGATCGCGATGAACCTGAGATCGTCGCGGGATATCTGGCATCCAGCGTTATCGTTGACGTCCATCGTGAGCATGCTCGCTCCTACAGGGGGGCAGTCTGCTCAGGAAGGCACGGGGTGCAGGTCGCAATTGCGCCCGGCCTTGGCCAGTTGACCGGGCACTTCGTGGCCGAGCAGCGCCGGCAGCCCTCGGGACAGTTTCAGCAGCAGCGGCAAATCGATGCCGGTGTAAATGCCAACTTCATCGCACAGGTTCACCAGATCCTCGGTGCAGATGTTTCCCGATGCCCCCGGTGCGAACGGGCAGCCTCCGAGGCCACCGAGGGCCGCGTCGAAACGCCGGGCACCGGCCTCGTAAGCAGCCAGCACATTGCACAGGCCAAGACCGCGAGTGTTGTGAAAATGCAGGGTCAGGTCTGATGGGGAAACCCTTTGCAGCACCCGCCGCACCAGCCGGTCGACCTGACGCGGGTTGGCCATGCCCGTGGTATCGGCCAGGGTGATGCCCTGGATGCCGAGTTCCTGATAGGCCTCGACGATCTGGAGTACGCGGTCCTCATCGATCCTGCCTTCGAACGGGCAGCCGAAGGTGGTGGCGATGCTGGCGTTGAGTCGCACAGGGCTGTCGCCAACGAAGTGCACAATCTCACCGAACGCCGCCAATGAATCCTCACAACGCATGCGCATGTTCGCCAGGTTGTGGGTCTGGCTGGCGGACATCACCAGGTTCAGCTCATCGGCCCTGCACGCCAGTGCCCGTTGTGCGCCCTTGAGGTTGGGGATCAGCGCGACGTAGATCACCCCCGGTTGCCGGGTGATGCCCTTGAACACCAGCTCGCCATCGCGCAGTGCCGGAATGGCCTTGGGCGACACGAACGAACCGGCTTCGATACGGCTGAATCCGGCCAACGACAGTTGGTCGATCAAGGCAATCTTGTCGTGGGTTTCAACCCAGGTCGGTTCGATTTGCAAACCGTCGCGCGGGGACACTTCCTGCACGATCAGGTGGTCTGAATAATCGCTGATCATTGCACCACTCCTTCGACTTTCAGACGTTCGATGTCTGTTGCAGTCAGGCCCAATTGCTCGAGGATGCCAACGGTGTGCTGGCCCAGCCCAGGGCCGGACCAGTTCACGCCACCGGGGGTCTCGGAGAGTTTCGGCACGATACCCGGCATCTTCACCGTGGCGCCACCGGGCAGCTCGGCATTGAGCAGCATGTCCCGCGCCTGATAGTGCGGGTCGGCAACGATGTCGGCCACCGAGTAGATGCGTCCGGCCGGGACTTCGGCAGCTTCCAGCGCAGCCAGCACCTCGTCGATGGGCAGGCTGCTGGTCCAGTGGGTGATGGCGGCGTCGAGCAGGTTGCTCTTGGCTGCGCGCCCGTCGTTGTGGGCGAACTCTGGCGCTTCGGCCAGATCGGCGCGGCCGATGGTTTGCATCAGGCGCCGGTAGATCGGGTCGCTGTTACCGGCAATCACCACGTAGGCGCCGTCGGCGGTCAGATAAGTGTTGGACGGCGCAATCCCCGGCAAGGCACCACCGCTGCGTTCACGCACATGGCCAAGCATGTCGTATTCCGGCACCAGGCTTTCCATCACGTTGAACACGCTTTCGGCCAGGGACACATCCACGATTTGCCCGCCGCCCTGTCCGGTCTTGACCCTTAGCAGCGACATCAGCGCACCGATCACCGCATGCAGCGAAGCCAGGGAATCGCCAAGGCTCACGCCTACCCGCGCCGGCGGCGAACCGGGCGTCCCGGTGGTGTAGCGGATCCCGCCCATGGCCTCGCCTATGGCACCGAAACCCGGACGATCACGATACGGGCCGGTCTGGCCGTATCCGGAAATCCGCACCAGTGTCAGGTTGGGGTTGAGTGCGTGTAACACATCCCAACCGAGGCCGAGTTTTTCCAGGGCGCCGGGACGCAGGTTCTCGATCAGCACATCGGCACTGGTCGCCAGTTGCTTGACCAGTTCGATGCCTTCCGGGGATTTGAGGTTCAGCGCCAGGGACTTCTTGTTGCGTGATTGCAAGTACCACCACAACGAGGTGCCTTCGTGCAGCTTGCGCCATTTACGCAGGGGATCGCCCTGGCCCATGGCTTCGATCTTGATCACCTCGGCGCCGAACTCGGCCAGCATGCGCGCCGCAAACGGCGCGGCAATCAGCGTGCCGATCTCGATCACTTTGATCGCACTCAAGGGGGCAGTCATCGCGGGGTACCTCTTGTTCTTGGAATATGAGCCAAGGCTAGAGGACAGGGGACTCGGGAATCCAACCTTCAGTTGGCAACGGGCGTTCGCGAAATGCGAATGCTCCGGGAAATTGTCGCGGCCTCAGGTCAGTCATCGCGAGCAAGCTAGCTCCCACACTGGATCTGTGTAGCGCTGAAGATCCCTGTGGGAGCGAGCTTGCTCGCGATGAGGCCGGCCCAGTCAGTGAAGAACTTTCAGGCTGCCCCCCGCAAATGCTCAAACAACATCCGGCTCACCGGCGACAGCAACGCCTCATCCCGCACCACCAGAATCAGCGCCCGGTCCGACCATTCGTCCGTCAACGGCACCGCGTGCAAACCCAGCGCCCGGCCAAACAATTCATAGGCTCGCTGCGGCAGGATGCCGATCCCCATGTTGGCCTGGATCATGCGGCACATGGCGTCGAACCCTGGCACATGAATCCGCACCCGCAACACCTTGCCGGCCTCGCGGGCGGCGGCATGGGTGCGCATGTTGATCGAACTGGCGGCATGAAGGCCGACGTAATCGCTGTCCAGCGTATCGGCGAAAGCCAGGCTCGAGCGGCTCGCCAATGGATGGTGCGGCGGCATCAACACCACCAGTTTGTCCTGGCGATACAGCACGCTGTGCAGGCCCTTGATGTCACTGTCGATGGAACAGATCCCGAGGTCGGCCACCCCGTCGAGCACACCCTGAATCACCCCGGCGCTGGGGCGTTCTTCGAGGTCGGTCTTGACCTGTGGGTGACGCTCGGAAAAATCCCGCAGGTCCTCAGGCAAAAACTGAATGATCGCCGACAGGTTGGCGAGCATCCGCACGTAGCCGCGCACACCGTGGCTGTGCTCGCCCAGTTCAAGTCCCATTTTCTCGACGTTGAACAACATCTGCCGGGCATGGTGCAGCAGGGTTTCACCGGCCGGCGTCAGGGACATGCCCTTGGCCTGGCGCACGAACAGGCTGATGCCCAACGCCTCCTCCAGCTCCATCAAACGCTTGCTCGCCGCCGAGACGGCAATCGCTTCGCGCGCCGCTGCACGGGTCAGCGTGCCCTCTTCGTGCACGGCGACGAACAGTTGCAGGGTGATCAGGTCGAGACGGCGGATCAGGCTTTTTTGCAGCATCGGGCACTCGGCGAAGTCGGCTCAGGCGAAGTCGCAGCATAGCGTTCTTCGCCCACGTCGTGCCGTGGTCCAGGCACCGGTCGTGATAAAGTCGCGGCCCACAGACCTTTTGCCGTGAGACGAAGACCGCAATGACCGATTTCCAGGATGTCGATGCTCAACTTGAAGACTGGAACGCCTTGCGCAGCACCACTTCGTTCAGTGGCTTGCTGGTGGGCAACGGTGCCAGTCGCGCGGTGTGGGACGATTTCGGCTACGAATCGCTGTTCGAAAACGCCCGCACCGTTGAAGAAAAACCCCTGAGCCCGTCCGAACTCAGCGTGTTCGATGCGATGCAGACCCGCAGTTTCGAGCAGGTACTGAGCGCCTTGAAAACCACTAGCCGGGTCAACAAGGCCCTGGCTGTCAGCTCCGCCGCCCCGCGCAATCGCTACTACGCGATCAAGGAAGCGCTGATCAACACTGTGCATGCGGTGCATATCCCGTGGCGGCTGGTAGTGCCTTCGACGCTGGCGACGATCAATCAGGAGCTGGCCAGCTACCGCACGGTGTTCACCACCAATTACGACCTGCTCAACTACTGGGCAGTGCAACACCAACCTGAGGCGATCAGCGATCTGTTCCAGGGCGCCGAGCCCGGTTTCGACCTGAGCGACACGGCCACCGATAAAACCCGTTTGCTGTACCTGCACGGCGGTCTGCATCTGGTGCGCAACCAGGACGGTACGGCGCGCAAGCTGATGTCGACAGAGGGCACGTTGCTGGGCAATTTCGCCATCAACAACACGATCAAGACCCTCGACGACGTGCCGCTGTTCGTCAATGAAGGCCCGAGTGCGGACAAGCTCAAGACCATTCGCAGTTCGGATTACCTGTCGTTCTGCTACGAGCAATTACTCGGTCACGGCCAGGCGCTGTGCATCTTCGGCCATGCGCTGGGGGAGCAGGACAGCCACATCATCCATGCCTTGCGCCTGGCGAAACCGCAGGTGGTGGCGATCTCGATTTACCCGCGCAGCAAGGCGTTCATCCAGCACCAGAAGCGGCATTACGCGAAGGTGTTTGAGGGGACGGGTGTGGAGTTGAGGTTTTTTGATTCGAAGAGCCACGCGTTGGGGAGTCCGAAGCTCGCGGTGCCCGTCGAGGTTTAGCGGCGACACAGCTAATGTCATCGTGAGCAAGCTCGCTCCCACAGGTTCAGCGTGATCCCTGTGTGCGAGCTTGCTCGCGATGCTTTTGCAGTCAACTCATTCTTCAGTGCTGTGCACCACCACCAGCAACTGCGCCTGCACCTCACCCACTGAACGAATCCGGTGCGGCTTTTGCGCATTGAAGTGCAATGCATCGCCACGATCGAGCAGCACGCGCTCGTTCATGAAGTCCACCTCCACCCGCCCTTCGTGGACGAATAAAAACTCCTCGCCCAAATGCTCCTTGAAGGTCTTGTCGGTGAACTCGGCCGGCGGGTAGATGATGAACGGCAACAGGCTGCGTTCGCTGACCTGATGCGCCAGCACCGCGTAGCCCGAATTGTTGTCACTGACGCCCAAGGGTTGCCGTTCGTGGCTGCGCACCAGGCTGTAGCTGTCGAGGCTGACGTTGTCTTCAGAGAACAGTTCCTCGACATTCACATTCAGCGCCCTGGCCAGTTTCAGGGCCGCAGCAATCGACGGCGTGTTCAACCCGCGTTCGACTTTCGACAGGTAACTCTTGGTCATGCCGGATTGTTCGGCCAGGGTTTCCAACGTCACGCCAAGTTTTTTTCTGAGTAATTTCAAACGGATAGACATGTAGAGCGATTTATCCATCAAGGAGGCAACGATTTGTCCTTGCCAATGACACAATGTGTCATATAGCCTCTTTAGTGTCATTTGCACTCACCGACGACTTTGCGAGGAACCGGTGAACGGCAAACCCGACGTCCATTGAATCACCCAAAGGACACCGATATGGCCAAGACATTAGCACTGCCCAAAGAGCAACTGGTCAAGCACGCGCTGAACCAAATGCAAAATACCCTGGCGGATAATACGTGGACCGCCCGGCAAAAGCTGGCCCTGACCTGCCGCATCCTGTTCGAGCATGGTCACGATTCCGGCCTTGCCGGACAAATCACCGCCCGTGGTCCACAACCCGGCACTTACTACACTCAACAACTGGGCCTGGGTTTCGACGAAATCACCGCGAGCAACCTGCTGCTGGTCAACGAGGACCTGGAGGTGCTCGAAGGCCACGGCATGCCCAACCCGGCCAATCGTTTTCACAGTTGGGTGTACCGCGCCCGAGCGGATGTGAACTGCATCATTCACACCCATCCGACCCACGTTGCAGCCTTGTCGATGCTGGAAGTGCCGCTGCAGATTTCCCACATGGACCTCTGCCCGCTCTATGACGACTGCGCGTTTCTCGAAGGGTGGCCGGGCGTACCGGTGGGCAACGAGGAAGGCGAGCTGATTGCCGGGGCACTGGGCGACAAACGGGCGATCCTGCTTTCTCACCATGGCCAATTATCCACCGGCGGCACCATCGAGGAAGCCTGCGTCATCGCGCAACTGATCGAACGCGCCGCGAAACTGCAACTGCTGGCGATGAGCGCCGGGACCATCAAACCGATCATTCCCGAACTGGGCCGTGAAGCCCACGACTGGATTGCCCGGCCCAAGCGGCATGCCGCCGCTTTCAACTACTACGCCCGGCAGATCCTGCGCCAACACGCCGATTGCCTGAACTGAACCCATCGATCGAACGGAGAGACACCATGTCCACCGCAAACATTCACGGCATCATCGGCTACACCATCACCCCTTTCACCCCCCACGGCGAGGGCGTTGACCTGGATGCCCTCGGGCGCTCCATCGACCGACTGATCGAGGGCGGCGTACACGCCATCGCACCGCTGGGCAGCACTGGTGAAGGTGCCTACCTGAGCGACGCAGAGTGGGATCAGGTCAGCGAGTTCAGCATCAGGCACGTGGCCAGGCGCGTGCCGACCGTCGTCAGCGTGTCCGACCTGACCACCGCTAAAGCGGTGCGCCGCGCGCGTTTCGCCGAAGCTCACGGCGCCGATGTGGTGATGGTGCTGCCCACGTCCTACTGGAAACTCAGCGAAGCGGAAATCCTCGCCCATTACCGCGCCATCGGCGACAGCATCGGCGTGCCGATCATGCTCTACAACAACCCGGCCACCAGCGGCACCGACATGTCGGTGGACCTGATCCTGCGCATCGTCAATGCCGTGGAAAACGTGACCATGGTCAAGGAGAGCACCGGCGACATCCAGCGCATGCATCAACTGCAACGTCTCGGCGAAGGCCAGGTGCCGTTCTACAACGGCTGCAATCCGTTGGCCCTGGAGGCCTTCGTCGCCGGCGCAAAAGGCTGGTGCACCGCTGCGCCGAACCTGATCCCGCAGCTCAACCTGGATTTGTACGAAGCAGTGCTGACCAACGATTTGCGCAAGGCTCGCGAACTGTTCTATCAACAATTGCCGCTGCTGGATTTCATCCTCAAGGGTGGCTTGCCGGCAACGATCAAGGCGGGTTTGCGGGCGACGGGCCTGGAGGTGGGGGATCCGCGGCTGCCGGTATTCCCGTTGAGTGAGGCAGGTTGTGATCAGCTGGAAGATCTGTTGAAGGCCCTGCGCTGATCTCCAGCTGTACATAAAGCCACTGTGGGAGCGAGCTTGCTCGCGATGGCGGCCTATCAGACAACATGGATGTTGAATGTTATGGCCTCATCGCGAGCAAGCTCGCTCCCACAGGATTGGTACTGGATGTGAAGGTAGTGATCAAAGCACCGGCAACGTCTTGTCCTTGACCACCTTGGACGAACCGTTGGCCTTCACGCTGGCGATGCCTTTCTCCATGGCGGCATCGGAGGAATAGGCCTCGCTGCTGCCGATGATCTCGTGGTTACCCGCCTTGAGATTGAAATACGGATGGCCATCCTTGGTGGTTTTCTTCTCGTATCGCTCATCCAGCGGGCTGTTGGCCTGGACCGAGGCGATGCCTTTGTCGGCGGCGTGGGTGCTGTACAGCTCGCTGGTCAGAATAGTCTCGGCGTTGGCCGCCTTGAGGACAAACCTGAACTGGCCATTGCTGCTTTTGCTCACTTCATACCATCCGGACATGCTTTTTCTCCTTGGCGATTGAAAGGTTGCGCGCTTCACAGTAAAGACCAGCCTCGGGTTTCTGTCGCCTGTTCTGGCCCCTTCGCGAGCAAGCTCGCTCCCACAGTAGATTTGTGTACACCAAACCATTGTGGGAGCGGGCTTGCTCGCGATGGCGTCGACACGATCTTCCTTACTTCGCCGCAGCGCGCACCACCGACAACTCCGGTACCTGAGTCCGACGCTGACTCAGATACCGCGTACAACTCACCCGCAGGAACGAAGCGAAATTGACCACTTCGCCGCGATAGTCCATCACCTCTTCATACAGCTTGGCGATCAACTGATTGGTGGTCATGCCGTCGACCTCGGCGATTTCGCTGAGAATGTCCCAGAACTGATTTTCCAGCCGCAGGGTGGTGACCACCCCGCAGATGCGCAGCGAGCGGGAGCGCGATTCGTAAAGAATCGGGTCGGCTTTGACGTACAACTCGCACATGGACAAGTCCCTCGTTACAACGTGATCTTTGTACCCAGCAACCCCAGGAAACCAGCCAGCCAGCTCGGGTGTGCAGGCCAGGCCGGAGCCGTGGCCAGATTGCCCTGAACATGGCCGTCCGTCACCGGAATATCGATATACGTACCGCCCGCCAGCCGCACCTCCGGAGCGCAGGCCGGATAAGCGCTGCATTCGCGACCTTCGAGAATACCCGCTGCCGCCAGCAACTGCGCGCCATGGCACACGGCGGCGATCGGCTTGCCAGCCTTGTCGAAAGCGCGCACCAGCTCCAGGACCTTTTCGTTCAGGCGCAGGTACTCCGGCGCACGGCCGCCCGGAATCAGCACCGCGTCATAGTCGGCGGCGTTGACCTTGGCGAAATCGAAGTTCAGGGCAAACAGGTGACCGGGTTTTTCACTGTAGGTCTGGTCGCCTTCAAAGTCATGGATCGCCGTGCGCACGGTCTGGCCGGCAGCCTTGTCCGGGCAAACGGCGTGCACCGTGTGGCCGACCATCAGCAACGCCTGGAACGGCACCATCACTTCATAGTCTTCGACGTAATCACCGACCAGCATCAGAATTTTTTTCGCAGCCATGGGGAGGACTCCTCTGGAAGTGGGCGTGCAGGAGTATTCAAGGTAGTCCTTATCCGGCGGGTCGGGTAACAACCGGCTACTACGGCGTTATCGTTCTTCGCGAGCCAGCCCGCAAACTGTACGGATAAGTCTGTGCCTAGCTGTAACAGCGGAAAACCCAAGGTTTATGGCTATATGGAGCCTTACCCCATCACCCCATATTCTGGTTGCAATCATGTCCTCGCGCGAAAACACCGGCATGGCCCTGGGCTTGCTCGGCGTTGTGATCTTCAGCCTCACCCTGCCCTTCACGCGGATCGTCGTGCAGGAGCTCCACCCGCTGCTCAATGGCCTGGGCCGGGCACTGTTTGCAGCGGTTCCGGCGGCGTTGCTGTTGCTGTGGCACCGGGAAAAATGGCCGACCTGGAAGCAGGTCAAAGGCCTGACGCTGGTGATGGCCGGGGTGATCCTCGGTTTCCCGGTATTGTCGGCCTGGGCCATGCAAACCTTGCCGGCGTCCCACGGTGCGCTGGTCAACGGTTTGCAGCCGCTGTGCGTGGCGCTGTACGCCGCGTGGTTGTCCCATGAGCGGCCTTCGAAAGCCTTCTGGGCCTGCGCCGCATTGGGCAGTGCGCTAGTGCTCGGTTATGCACTGATCAGCGGTGCCGGCAGCATTCAGGCCGGTGACTTGCTGATGCTCGGCGCCATTGCAGTGGGCGGATTGGGTTACGCCGAGGGAGGCCGGCTGGCCAGGGAGATGGGCGGCTGGCAGGTGATCTGCTGGGCGCTGGTGCTGTCGACGCCGCTGCTGATCGGCCCGGTGGTGTATCTGGCACTGCAACATCAGGGCGAGATTTCCGCCAAGACCTGGTGGGCCTTCGGATATGTCTCGCTGTTTTCGCAGTTCATCGGTTTCTTTGCCTGGTACGCCGGACTGGCCATGGGTGGCATTGCCCGGGTCAGCCAGATCCAGTTGCTGCAGATCTTCTTCACCATCGCCTTCTCGGCGCTGTTCTTCGGTGAACATGTGGAGCCGATTACCTGGCTGTTTGCCGGCGGGGTGATCGTGACGGTGATGCTCGGGCGCAAGACAGCGATCAAACCCAATCCTGTGGGGGCGAGCTTGCTCGCGATGGGGACATCACATTCAACATCTCTATCGACTGTAAATCCGCCATCGCGAGCAAGCTCGCTCCCACAGGATCAGAGGTAACCGTCGGAGCGCAGCAGGGTTTCCAGGCAATGCTCGCTGATGTGATAGAAATCCTTCAGCTCCTGAATCTTCGCCAGCAACTGGGCCGGGTCCACCGGCTCTGCGCGTTTGACCGCCAGGATCATCTTGTTCTTGTTGGTGTGGTCCAGTGAGATGAACTCGAACACCTTGGTCTCGTAGCCGCAGGCCTCAAGGAACAACGCGCGCAAACTGTCGGTGACCATCTCCGCCTGCTGGCCCAGGTGCAAGCCGTATTGCAGCATCGGCTTGAGCAGCGCCGGGCTCTGGATTTGCAGGCGGATCTGTTTGTGGCAGCACGGCGAGCACATGATGATCGATGCTCCCGAACGGATACCGGTGTGGATCGCATAGTCGGTGGCGATATCGCAGGCATGCAGGGCGATCATCACGTCCAGCTCGCTCGGCGCCACGCTGCGCACGTCACCGCACTTGAACACCAGCCCGGGGTGTTCAAGCTTGGCGGCGGCGGCGTTGCACAGGGTGACCATGTCTTCACGCAGTTCGACGCCGGTCACCTCGCCTTCGGCCTTCAAGGTGTTGCGCAGGTAATCGTGGATGGCGAAGGTCAGATAGCCCTTGCCCGACCCGAAGTCCGCCACACGCACCGGCTTGTCCAGCGCCAGGGGGGACGATGTCAGCGCATGGCTGAACACTTCGATGAACTTGTTGATCTGCTTCCACTTGCGCGACATCGCCGGGATCAGCTCGTGCTTGCTGTTGGTCACACCGAGGTCGGCGAGAAACGGCCGACTCAGGTCAAGAAAACGGTTTTTCTCACGGTTGTGCTCGGCCGATGGCACTTCGCGCAATTGCTGAGGTTGGCTCTTGAACAGCGATGACTTGCCTTTTTTGCTGTATTCGAGCTGGGCTTCGTCGGTCAACGACAACAAATGCGCATTTTTGAACGACGCCGGTAGCAGCCCGGCAATGCTCGCCACGCCTTCGACCAGCGGCAGGTTCTTGGTGATATCGCGGGTCTTGTAGCGGTAGACAAAAGACAGGCAAGGCTGCGCCTTGACCGTCACCGGCTTGATGATGATCCGCTGCAGGTCCGTTTCATCACCCACGTACTTGGCCAGCACCAGTTTGATGAATGCATTGTGCTCTAGGCTCGACTGCAGCAGGTCGATGAACTGGGCGTGATGATCCGGCGCGAGGCTGGCGGGAGTGGCGGTGACAGACATGGAAAAACGGCCTCGGCAATACGAATCTGGGGATGCCGGGTATTTTAGGGGGGACGAGGGTTTTGGGCACGGGGTAATTTTGCGCCAGGTCCCGTTCCCGCCGATCGGGACCTGAATCCAACCGTCGCTACCTTATGGCTCCACCAGTCGAAGTTTGCGATTGGTCGGCGAGTTGATGACGAACTTGACGATCAACCCTACCGGCACCGCCCACGTCAGACCGTTGACCGGATCAGTGACCACG
Source organism: Pseudomonas sp. EU05-FHT14B02 (assembly GCF_058791055.1). Lineage (NCBI taxonomy): Bacteria > Pseudomonadati > Pseudomonadota > Gammaproteobacteria > Pseudomonadales > Pseudomonadaceae > Pseudomonas > Pseudomonas sp. EU05-FHT14B02. The sequence goes on from NZ_JBYTDD010000021.1 coordinate 67,259, forward strand.
GCGACAGTTTCGGAACTTGCAGCCAGATCCAGACGTCGGCGATCGTTGCTGGATTTGAGTAATCCATACGCGTGGCTGACCAGTCGCTCCGCCTGATGCATTGGCATATCCAGACTCTGCAAATGCCTCACCGCACGGCAGAACAGCACTTGATCATCAATCACACCCTCGCCTTCATGACGGGTCAGAAACGCCTGCGCTATGGCCAATAGCTCCTCATTCAAATGGGCCTGTTCATCAACCTCCTTCATGCTCAAGACTCCTGTTGCGCTTGCGCCGCCGGAGCACTCTCGGTGACAGGCCGCGCGGCGCGACGCAAGTCAGGTCCGGCGCACGGCAGGTGCACGGCCGGATTGGGCATGCCGCTGGGGGAAAGCTCATGGGTCATTTCGAACTCGGCCCGTACCGACCAGCCACAGGCCTCCGACGTACATTGCAGGTATGCCACCCGCAGGAAGATATGCCGCCCTTCGCTGGTACGTATGCGCATCCGGCTCAAGCAGTGCGGGCACACCATCTTGTAAGTACTCATACATGCTTCCCTTGGGCCATCCGGTGGTAATCGAATTGATCAAACGCAATACTGTTTGAAACACAATTGGTGAAAGACAGGTGCTGCAAATAACGTCCGCCAGACAAAAGGAAGTGCAACGGGTGGACACGTAATAGATACGAGCCAAGCTCGTAGGAAATCACCCTGATACCATTAGGAAGTTTCGACATCGTATTCTTCTGATTCATAGTTGACGATTGATTACTTACAAGAAAAAAAAGTACTCATTACGCATACGTTAAGCACTCAAAAAGCATATGTCAAAAGGAAGAGGCTCAAATTGCGTAGCAAAAAATCACAAGCTGTTTTGGCCCGCCTGAAGCAAATCACGGGTACAAAAACTGACGCATCCCTGTCTTCTGCGCTACAGATCAGCCCCCAGACACTCAGCAGCTGGAAAGGCCGCGACAGCACGCCATACTCATTATGCGTAGACATTGCACAGACTCGCGGCATCTCCCTTGACTGGTTGCTGCTGGGCGAGGGGCCGATGCTGCGGCAGCCCCATGTCAACGCTCCTGCAAATGTTGCGGAAACTGCAACAACGCAGGAAAGCACCATCCTTTCGCTGTGGCGATTGCTTGATGAGGATGACCGCTGCGCAATACAAAACGCATTGGAGGAAAAGCGACGCCTGCGGGATCTGGAAACACAACTTTCGGAAATGGCCACTATCCTGGCCTCACTTGGACACTCAAACAAAACCTGATTTGAAGTCCGACGTTTCAATGCTTGAAGGCATGCCACAAAACAATAATGTTGCCACTACTGCGAACAATCATTACGCATGAAAAAACACTCACCACTGCGTGCCATGGGCTAACCGGCAGGAATTTCAGCAATACATCGATGCCGGCAAGGCAGAACACTGCGCCAAGCAAGCTGATCAATATCCTGTCGCACCAGTGGTAACGTTGTTCGTCGCGCTGGTAACACGCCAGCCTGAATGCACTGACCAGGTGAGCCACGCCCGCCACCCACACCAGAGCCGCCATCTCAAAGGTCATTGCCCTCGCCCTCTGAGATGACGAAGGATGTCACCGAGGCCGGCGCCATCGATCCACTGCATGAGCTTGATGCTGATGGGAATGACCAGCAACGCGCACAGAAAGGCCGTCACACCGGCTGTCAGAAAAGGTGCCAGTGGCTGGGCGACCGGGACAAACAGGTAACCGACACCCGCCGACAACAGCCAGGAACCGATGCGTTGCCAGGCCTTGAAGTTGCCGCGTGTGGTCGTGACCAACCACGCGCCAAGCGTCGCGCCGAACAGGGCTTCTCCATCGATAGCCGGCAACGTCGCAATACCCAACCCCACCATGAGCCCGCTGATACTGTTATAGGTCGAATCAGTCAGGCTCATGGGTATCTCGCGACTGCAATGGTTCAACAGTGATGGCTCCCGACTTCAGCGCCTTGAACACGGCCGCGTTGCGAGATCTGACGGCGAACTTGCGGCGGATATTGGAAAAATGGAAGTTGATGGTGGATTCCGAGCAGCTCTGAATCCTGGCTATCTCCCAGGACGTCTTGCCTTTGAGGCACCACTCCAGGGCTTGTGTCTCTTTCGTTGTCAGTTGCACCAGCGGAGTAAGCATTGCGCTACCGGGTGCATCCTCCACCAAGTTCTCCAGCGTTTGTTGCGTTTTCATAAGAACTCCCTCTACACAGAACGCCCATCGCAGGGCGTGCACCATGAGAGAGATGTTGAAGACAAGCTCCCCGCCGGACAACGTTCGGGAACTGTGTCGCGGCGCATTACAAAAGCAGATGAAGCCCTGGCTTAACCCAGCACCACCAGACGATTCGGCAGCTCGTTGCGCACATGGGTCACCGGCACATGTACCTTGAGCAACTCGCCACAGGCCTCGACGCAACTGACAAAGCCCTGCAGCGTCTGCCCCTGTTTCACCTGCTGGGTGAACGTCGCGACGATCGCATCCCAGTTCTTGTTGTCCAGGCGACTGGAAATCCCTTCATCCACCAGGATCTCCACGTAACGCTCGGCCTCGGAAACGAAAATCAGCATGCCGGTGCTGCCCTCGGTGTGGTGCAGGTTCTGCTCCAGGAACTGCCGGCGCGCCAGGTTCGAGGCGCGCCAGTGGCGCACCGAGCGCGGGATCAGATGGGTGGTGACTTTCGGCAGGCGGAACACCAGGCACAGCACGATGAAGATGGCCCACTGCACCATCAGCAGGCTGTGCATGGTCAGCCAGCCGGTGAGGTAATGCACGATGCCCGGCACCAGCAGCGCCAGCAGGCTGGCCCACAGTAACGGGATGTACGCATAGTCGTCGGCGCGGGCTGCGAGCACTGTCACCAGTTCTGCGTCTGTCTCGCGCTCGACCCGGGCAATGGCCTCGGCCACCTTGCGTTGTTCGTGTTCCGTCAGTAATGCCATGTCGTGAAGTGCCTGCTCGTTTTTATTATCACCAGCCGCCGGACGAACCGCCCCCGCCGAAACTGCCCCCGCCGCCGCTGAAGCCTCCCCCACCACCGCCGCCGCCGCCAAATCCACCACCGCCAAAGCCGCCCCCGGATCCACCGGAGCCGCCCCGGCCAGCGGGAAGAATACCGAGCATCTGGCACACAAAAACAGTCAGGATGAATAACATCACAAAAAACACGAACAACCCGGGATGCCGCGCGATGAAATCATCCCCCGGATCGCCTCTGGATTCATACGCCGTGGAGGGTTCGTCCAGGGAGTTACCGCCCAGCACCACCAGCATCGCCGCTACGCCGTCACTGATGCCTTTACTGAAATTGCCGGTCTTGAATGACGGGGTGATGACCTGGTTGATGATCACCGAACTCTGGGCATCGGTCAGGCGATCCTCCAGGCCGTATCCGACTTCGATACGCAGCCGGCGCTCGTCCCGGGCAATGATCAGCAAGGCGCCATTGTTCTTGTCCTTCTGCCCGATGCCCCAGTGGCGGCCGAGTTGGTAACCGAAGTCGGCGATGTCGGTACCTTGCAAATCCGGCAACGTCACTACCACAAGCTGCTCGCCGGTGGCTTGTTCATGGGCCTGAAGTTGTTGGCTGAGCTGCTGACGCACCGATGGCTCGATCATCTGCGCAGTGTCGACCACCCGCCCGGTCAGCGCCGGAAAGCTCAGCTCGGCGTGGGCAGCGATCGCCACCACCCACAACAACAGCAACAGGCCTGTTTTCAGGACGCCCATTGGCAACCTCTTGCGTGGTGACGCCAATTAGCGCTGTTCAAAATTTGACCTCGGGGGGCTTTTCCGAACCCGGCGTGGCTTCGAAGGTCTCGCGCACCGGCAGGTCGCTGTACATCACGATGTGCCACAGGCGACCGGGGAACGTGCGGATCTCGGTGTTGTATTTCTGCACCGCAAGGATGAAATCGCGCCGGGCCACGCTGATGCGGTTCTCGGTGCCTTCAAGCTGCGATTGCAGGGCGAGGAAGTTCTGGTTGGCCTTGAGATCCGGATAACGTTCGGAGACCACCATCAAGCGACTCAAGGCGCCGCTGAGTTGGTCCTGAGCCTGTTGGTACTGCTTGAGCTTTTCCGGATTGTCGAGGGTCGAGGCATCCACCTGGATCGACGTGGCCTTGGCCCGGGCTTCGATGACGGCGGTCAGGGTTTCCTTCTCGTGGGCCGCATAGCCCTTGACGGTCTCCACCAGGTTGGGAATGAGGTCGGCGCGCCGCTGATACTGGTTCTGCACCTGGCCCCAGGCGGCCTTGGCCTGTTCATCGAGCGTCGGGATGTTGTTGATGCCGCAGGCGGTCAGCAACGTAGCCAGCATCAGCAACGTGACGGTCTGCAAACGCGAGCGGTAGGTTGGACTTACATTCATCAGGATGATGCTCCCTTGTGCATTTCATGAAAAATCCGACCGTGAAACCTTCTGAGCCGGCTCTTGGGGCATAATCGCCCGCGCCTCTGGATTGCAACGGGCCGATGGGCTAAAAAGAGGCCCTGCGCGAAAACGCATCCGCCATCTGGCTGTGTTTTTTGGCTCTGGTCTTTTGAGCCGGTACCCGAACAACAATAGACGCTCCCTAAATTTTGGCTGGCCGGCGTGTACATCGCCGTTTGGGCCCTTGAGAAAACTATTCATGAAGAAGCTGTGTTTGCTGGGCCTGTTCGTCAGCCTGGCCAGTCATAACGTATTGGCCGCCACGACGCCCGCACCCCTGGAGAACAAGGAAGCCTTCGTCAGCAACCTGATGAAGCAAATGACCCTCGATGAAAAAATCGGCCAGCTGCGCCTGATCAGCATCGGCCCGGAAATGCCGCGCGAAATGATCCGCAAGGAAATCGCGGCAGGCAACATCGGCGGTACGTTCAACTCGATCACCCGCCCGGAAAACCGGCCGATGCAGGACGCAGCCATGCGCAGCCGCCTGAAGATCCCGATGTTCTTCGCCTACGACGTGATCCACGGCCACCGCACCATTTTCCCGATCCCGCTGGCCCTGGCCTCGAGCTGGGACATGGACGCCATCGGCCTGTCCGGGCGCATCGCCGCCAAGGAAGCCGCGGCTGACAGCCTCGACATCACCTTCGCACCGATGGTCGACATCTCCCGCGACCCACGCTGGGGTCGTACTTCCGAAGGCTTCGGTGAAGACACTTACCTGGTGTCGCGCATTGCCAGCGTGATGGTCAAGGCGTTCCAGGGTACTGGCGCAAACGCGGCCGACAGCATCATGGCCAGCGTCAAGCACTTTGCCTTGTACGGCGCGGTCGAGGGTGGCCGCGACTACAACGTGGTCGACATGAGCCCGGTCAAGATGTACCAGGACTACCTGCCGCCGTACCGCGCCGCCATCGATGCCGGCGCTGGCGGGGTCATGGTCGCGCTGAACTCGATCAACGGCGTGCCGGCCACCGCCAACACCTGGCTGATGAACGACCTGCTGCGCAAGGAGTGGGGCTTCAAGGGCCTGGCCGTCAGCGACCACGGTGCGATTTTCGAGCTGATCAAGCACGGTGTTGCCGCCGACGGTCGCGAAGCGGCGAAGCTGGCAATCAAGGCTGGCATCCACATGAGCATGAACGACACCCTGTACGGCAAAGAGCTGCCAGGGCTGCTGAAGTCCGGCGAGATCCAGCAGAGCGACATCGACAACGCCGTGCGTGCGGTACTGGGCGCCAAGTACGACATGGGCCTGTTCAAGGATCCGTACCTGCGCATCGGCAAGGCCGAGGATGATCCGGTCGACACCTACGCCGACAGCCGCCTGCACCGCGCCGAGGCCCGTGATGTGGCACGCCGCAGCCAGGTACTGCTGAAAAACCGGAATGACACCCTGCCACTGAAGAAGACCGCGAAAATCGCCCTGGTCGGTCCGCTGGCCAAGGCGCCCATCGACATGATGGGCAGCTGGGCCGCCGCCGGTCGCCCTGCTCAATCGGTGACCCTGTTCGACGGCATGACCAACGCCCTGGGAGACAAATCGACACTGATCTACGCCCGTGGCGCCAACATCACCAGCGACCCGAAAATCCTCGGTTACCTGAACTTCCTCAACTTCGATGCCCCGGAAGTGGTGGACGACCCGCGCCCGGCGAACGTGCTGATCGACGAAGCGGTGAAAGCGGCCAAGGATGCTGATGTGGTCGTTGCCGCCGTCGGTGAATCCCGTGGCATGTCCCACGAATCGTCGAGCCGCACCGACCTGAACATCCCGGAAAACCAGCGCGAGCTGATCCGGGCCCTGAAAACCACCGGCAAACCGCTGGTACTGGTGTTGATGAATGGCCGTCCACTGACGATCCTCGAAGAGAAGGAACAGGCCGACGCGATCCTGGAAACCTGGTTCAGCGGCACCGAGGGCGGCAACGCCATCGCTGACGTGCTGTTCGGCGACTACAACCCGTCGGGCAAACTGCCGATCAGCATCCCGCGTTCGGTAGGCCAGATTCCGACCTACTACAACCACCTGACCATTGGCCGGCCGTTCACTCCGGGCAAACCGGGCAACTACACCTCGCAGTACTTCGATGACACCACGGGCCCCTTGTACCCGTTCGGCTATGGCCTGAGCTACACCGAGTTCAGCCTGAGCGACATGGCGCTGTCGTCGACCACGCTGAACAAGACCGGCAAGCTCGACGCCAGTGTCACGGTGAAAAACACCGGCAAGCGCGATGGCGAAACCGTGGTGCAGTTGTACATCCAGGACGTGGCCGGTTCGATGATCCGCCCGATCAAGGAACTGAAGAACTTCCAGAAAGTGATGATCAAGGCCGGCGAACAGAAGGTCGTACACTTCACCATCACCGAGGACGATCTGAAGTTCTACAACACCCAGCTCAAGTACGCGGCGGAACCGGGCAAGTTCAACGTGCAGATCGGCCTGGATTCAGAGGACGTGACGCAGCAGAGTTTTGAGTTGCTGTAATTAATCAAACACCGCAAAAACCTGTGGGAGCGAGCTTGCTCGCGATAGCGGACTGACAGTCGACAGAGATGTTGAATGTTAAGCCCTCATCGCGAGCAAGCTCGCTCCCACAGTGGTTTCAGTGTTCAGAAAACTGGGGTCAACCCCTTCGATTCAGCAGGTTCACCACCACCCGATCCACCCATCCCCACACCCGTTGCTTGACCCGCCGCCACAGTGGCCGGCGCTTCCATTCCTCCAGGCTGACTTGCTCACTCAACCCAAAGTCCCGTTCGAAACTCGCCGCCACCGACCGGGTCAGTCCGGGGTCCAGGGCTTCCAGGTTGGCTTCCAGGTTGAAGCGCAGATTCCAGTGATCGAAGTTGCACGAACCGATGCTCACCCAGTCGTCGACCAGGACCATTTTCAGGTGCAGGAAACACGGTTGGTATTCATAGATCGTCACCCCGGCCTTGAGCAGTCGCGGGTAGTAGCGATGCCCGGCATAGCGCACGGATGGGTGATCGGTACGGGGCCCGGTCAGCAGCAACCGCACATCGACACCCCGGGCAGCCGCCCGGCGCAGGGAGCGGCGGACTTTCCAGGTCGGCAAAAAGTACGGCGTGGCCAGCCAGATCCGTCGCTGACCACTGTTCAGGGCACGCACCAGCGATTGCAGAATGTCCCGGTGTTGACGGGCGTCGGCATAGGCCACCCGGCCCATGCCCTCGCCTATGGACGGCACCCGTGGCAGGCGCGGCAGACCGAAATGCGAAGCCGGTCGCCAGGCACGTCGATGGCGATTGGCAATCCACTGACGATCGAATAGCAGCTGCCAATCGAGCACCAGCGGGCCGGTGATTTCCACCATCACTTCGTGCCATTCGCTGGCGTCTTCGCCCGGCGTCCAGAACTCATCGGTGACACCAGTGCCGCCGACCACGGCCAGGCTCTGGTCCACCAATAACAGCTTGCGGTGATCGCGGTAAAAGTTACCGACCCAACGTCGCCAGCTCAGGCGATTGTAAAAACGCAGCTCCACGCCAGCGGACATCAGCCGCTGACGCAAGGCCAGGGTGAAAGCGAGGCTGCCATAGTCATCGAACAGACAGCGCACCCGTACACCGCGCTCGGCGGCCTGCACCAATGCCTGGACCATGGCTTCGGCGCAGGCGCCCGCCTCCACCAGATACAGTTCCAGCTCAACCTGCTCTTCAGCCCGGGCAATCGCCACCAGCATGCGCGGAAAAAACTGCGGACCGTCGATCAGCAGTTCGAAGTGGTTGCCTTCACGCCACGGAAAAATCGCTCCGGCCATGTCAGCGCGCCGTGAAAATCAGTACCGCACCCACCGGTACGGAAAGACTGATAGCTGATACACCGGCCAGTTTGCGCAACGTTTCCAGGCCGGGAGCCAAATCGAAATCCTCGGCGCTGATCACCAGCGGTTCGAGGGTCACCACCTGGAAACGCCGGTCATCGAGGCGGGTCGCCAACAGTTCGGCCTGGTATTCGTGTTGTTTGCCGTGCAGGTCGACCATCAGCGGCAGGCGCAACTCCAGCTGCGCGCCAGGAGCGAGGTCGTTGATCGGGCGCAGATCTATTTTCGTGGTGATCAGGGCGTCGGGGAACCGGTCGATCTGGAACAGTTCCTTGCGCATGCGCTCATCGCGCAACGGGATGCCGCTGTTGATCGACTCCAGCTCGACTTCCACCTGCGCCAGCCCCTCGGGGTCGACCTTGCCGTGCAGCACCAGGAAGCGCTGCACTTCGGAAACATTGGCATTCTTGGTGCTGACAAACGACAGGCGCGAAGACTCGCCATCGAGGTACCAGTCGGCGCGGGCCGACAACGCGGCACCGGCCAGCAGCAGGAAAGTGAGGGTTTGGAAGGTGGAGCGCTTGAACATAGAGACTCGTGGGGCAGATAAACCTGTGCTGAACCTTAACCGGCCTTCAGCGCATTGCAAGCCATCTACTGCTCTAAACCCGCTTTTGTGGCGAGGGAGCTGTCGCCCCACCTCAAGATTTCAGCGCCGTCAGGGCTGCAAACGACAACCCTGACGCTCGCCGATCCACACCGCGCTGTTGCTGCGGCCCATGCCGCTGACCGTGACACGCTTGCCGGCCGGGTCATCGGTAAAGCCACTGGCGGGCAGCCACTGTTTCACATAACCGTGGCAGTACTCGGCATCGTTGTTCATCACATAGCGGCACGAACAATATTCCTTGGCGGTGTAGGCGCTGATGATGTCGGGGAACGCCCATAGCGCCACCCGCTCGTGCCAGATCCAGCCGAGCAAGGCGATCAGCAGGATCAACAACAGGGAACTGAGCGATCGACGGCGAATGAAACCGCTCATGGCTGCACCTTCCCAGTAAAGGCCTTGAGCGCGAGCTGGAGCAATTGGTTGTGCCGGTAAGTGCCGTCGCGGTCATCGCCGTAGCGGACGATCACCAGCTGTTCACTGGGGATCACGTACATTGCCTGGCCCCAATGCCCCAGCGCGGCGAAGGTGTCGACGGGGGCATCGGGCCAGGGTCGTGCCGCGCCCTCAACGCCTCGATTGAGCCACCACTGGCCGCCGGGGACGGCCTCGTCTTGATCGGCATGATAGTGAGCGAACGGCTCGCGGTTGAATGCCACCCAGTCCCTGGGCAGCAGTTGCCTGTCTGCCCAGCGCCCCTCGCGGGCCATCAACAGGCCGACCCGGGCCAAGTCTCGTGCAGTGAGATAGGCATAGGAAGAAGCAACGAAAGTGCCCGTGGCATCGGTTTCCCACACGGCTTGGCGGATGCCCAGCGGCTCGAACAGCGCGGTCCACGGATAGTCCGGATAGCGGCCGGGGCCGACGATGGTTTTCAGCGCGGCGGACAACAGGTTGCTGTCACCGCTGGAGTAGCGAAACGCCTGGCCCGGCGCCGCGTATTCGGCATGGGCCGCGGTGAACGCAGCCATGTTGTGGTGACCGCGGGTGTAGAGCATGGCCACTACCGAAGACTTCAGCGGTGCATATTCGTAGTCTTCCTGCCAATCCAGACCCGAGGCCCAGTGCAGCAAGTCGGCCATGGTCAGGCTTGGGTGTCTGGCCAGCGGCGGATAAAACTTCTGCACCGGGTCCTGTAACTTGAACAGCCCTTCGCCATAGGCCACACCGAGGACCGTCGCCATCAGGCTCTTGCTGATCGACCAGGTCAGGTGCGGCGTCTCGGCCGTCGTCGGGCCGGCGTAGCGTTCGTAGATCAACTGGCCGTCGCGGATCACCAGCAAGGCATCGGTGCGAATGCCCTGGCGAGTGGTGTCATCGCGGGATGGAAAGGCGTAGGTCTCCAGGGCTTGAAGCGCCGGGCCAGCGGGCGTCGGCGCGGTCGGCCATTGCTCGGCGGGCCAGCTTTCAGCCTGGGTCGTGAGGCTGAGCAACAGCAGGAAAATCAGGGACAGGCCTTTGGGCATGACGGGGGCTCGGAGATTGAACTGGCTGAGCCTAGACGAGGTTGATGACAGTTCAGAAACTTTTGCTGCCAATCAGGTCGCCATCGCGAGCAAGCTCGCTCCCACAATGAATCTTTGTTGTAAGCGAGATCCCTGTGGGAGCGAGCTTGCTCGCGATGAGGCCAGTCAGGGCAGCGAAGATTGCGCCAGAGCCTTCGCCAATCGCTTGCCCCGCGCCCCTGCAGCCAAATCCATCACCGCCTGATCCCGCTGCCACATCGCCGCCCACTCTTGAGGCCCTCCGGCCAGCGCCTCTTTCACCTCAGCCTTGAGCCCTTCGAACTGCGCAAACAACCCGCCAAGCAACACATGCCCGGCCGGATGGGTTGGTGGCTGGCGGCTGATTTCCGCGCACCCCGCCAGCAAACCCAGCAACCGCAATTGCAAGCCTTGCGGCCAAGCGCATTCCTGGCCGACGCCATACAACCAGGCCGTCATGGCGCTCAACACATAGATGTCTTCCAACGTTCGGAACGGTTTGACGTAAGCGTCCCAACCATCCCCTGCGAGCAACTCGCACAGCGCGTTATCCAGAAACAACCGGCCATGGCTGATGTCCGGCATCAACGGGAGCGGCGCCAGCTTTTCCACCCGCACACCCGGCTCATCGCGATAGATCACCGCCAGGCTCAAGCGTGGATCGGCGCCAGGCTCCTCGCTGCGCGCCGCCACCAGCAGCCAGTCGGCGGCATTGCCGGCGGTGACGAAATCCTTGCGTCCGCTCAGGCGCAAATCGCTCAGTCGGGTTTGCATATCGGCCGGGCGCAGGCTGCGCTGCTCGGTGGCGCACAACGCACCCAGGCTCAGTGGCGCGCTCGGCCAGAGCATGCGCAAGGCCGCCTGATACCCCACCAGAAACGCTTGCCCCGGTGTCGCCATCAACCGCCCGCCAAGCACCGCCAATTCAAACGGAGTGACCGTTCCCAACTGCTGCAACAAGGTCGCGAAACCTTCCGCCAGATCCGGGTTGGCGGGCAATCGGTCACGGCGGTTCAACAGGGTTTGCCAGGGCATAAGAGGCTCCTCGAAGGCTGTCATATAAGCATCACCAAAGCTTAATGGCGATGACACCGGGGCTACATAGCCTGACTTTGCACAACACGGCTAGACAAAGAAAGTCGATTCGCTGTAGCCCAAAGACGGGTGAGCAGCCCGCACGGAGATTCGCCATGACTCAGATCGCCCGCATCAGCGACACCGGCAACGAACGCCGCCTGCAAGCCGAACGCCTGGTGGGCGCCGAGGCTTTGCAGGAAGCCCAGGCCTTGCGCTTCAACGTGTTCAGCGGCGAATTCAACGCCAGGCTCAAAGGCGCTGAACTGGGTCTGGACATGGATGACTACGACGTTCACTGCGCCCACATCGGCGTGCGTGACTTGAATACCGGGCGCCTGGTGGCAACCACCCGTTTACTCGACCACACGGCTGCCAGCAGCCTGGGCAAGTTCTACAGCGAAGAAGAGTTCAGCCTCCACGGCCTGGTACACCTGCAAGGCCCGATCCTGGAAATCGGTCGCACCTGTGTCGACCCAGCCTACCGCAATGGCGGCACCATCGCCGTGCTCTGGGGAGAACTGGCCGAAGTCCTGAACCAGGGCGGCTACAGCTACCTGATGGGTTGTGCGAGCATTCCGATGCAGGATGGTGGCGTGCAGGCCCACGCGATCATGCAGCGTCTGCGCGAACGCTACCTGTGCACCGAACATCTGCGCGCCGAGCCGAAAAACCCGCTGCCGAGCCTCGACATCCCGTCGAACGTGATCGCCGAAATGCCACCGCTGCTCAAGGCCTACATGCGCCTGGGCGCGAAGATCTGCGGCGAGCCATGCTGGGACGAAGACTTCCAGGTCGCCGACGTGTTCATACTGCTCAAGCGCGACGAACTCTGCCCGCGTTATGCCAAACACTTCAAGGCGGCTGTGTAATGGGCCGGTTGCGGGTGTACGCGCGAATCGCGCGAGTGCTGATGGTAGTGACGCTGGGCTTGGGCATGGCCAGTGTGTTCGGGCTGTTCGAGCGCTTGGGCATGGCCCATTCGATGGCGCGCCGGCAACGCTGGTCGCGGTTTTTCATGGCCCGCCTGAGCAATGCCCTGCCCTTCGACGTGACCGTCCACGGCGAGCTGCCGAAGGCACCGATGCTCTGGGTCAGCAACCACGTGTCCTGGACCGACATCCCGCTGCTGGGCATGCTCACGCCGCTGTCGTTCCTGTCCAAGGCCGAAGTGCGCACCTGGCCGGTAGCCGGCTGGTTGGCGGCCAAAGCCGGCAGCCTGTTTATCCGCCGTGGCTCGGGTGACAGCCAGTTGATCCGCAAGCAGATGACCCGTCACCTGGAACAGGCACACCCGCTGCTGATGTTCCCCGAAGGCACCACTACCGATGGCCGTTCGCTGCGTACTTTTCACGGCCGCCTGCTGTCCGCCGCCATCGATTCCGAAGTGGCAATGCAACCGGTGGCGATTCGTTATGTGCGTGACGGCGAGACTTGCGCGCTGGCGCCGTTCATTGGCGACGATGACTTGCTGTCGCATCTGATGCGGTTGTTCGCCAATGACCGTGGCGGCGTGGAGATTCATCTGCTCAAGCCAATCGCTTGCGAAGGCCGGGAACGCGCGGCATTGGCGTTCGAGGCGCAGCAGGCGGTGCAGAAGGTGTTGTTTGGTGAAAGTGTCGAACCGCAACGAGCACCAATGCGCCCTGCCATTGCGGCTTGACGCGATCTTTTATTCACCGAAGTACCCTGTGGGAGCGAGCTTGCTCACGATAGCGGTGGGTCATTCAGCATCATCGTTGAATGTTAATCCGCAATCGCGAGCAAGCTCGCTCCCACAGGGGTTTTATGGTGTTGGATAGTTCCGGGCAAAATCCTGAAGCTGCGGATAGAACAACCGGAAATCCTCGCTCAACGGTTCATACAATCGCCGCAATTCCTGCATCGCCGCCGCCAGTTCCTCCGGCCGGGTCAGGCGTCGCGAGATCCCGCGCAACACTTGCTCCAGCACTTCGAATTCCTGATACGAACCCAGCCAGTCATTGGCCACCATGTGCGGCGCAATCTTCGCCAGCCGCTCCGGCAATTGCCGTTCGCTGGACAGCACCCGGTAAACGTCCGAAGTGAACAACGCCAGGGGCCGGTCGGCATACAGCGCCCAGTCCCGGGCCAGGCAATGGTCGAAAAACACATCGAGCACGATACCCGCGTAGCGACGACGGGTCAGGGAGAAACGCGACAACGCGACGTCCACCAGCGGATGGCGGTCGGTGAACACGTCGATGCTGCGGTGCAACTGGATAGCCCCCTCGATGTCCGGAGCGAACTGCCCTTGCAGGTGTCCCTTGACGAAATCGCCATACAGACTGCCGAGCAATTGGCCGGGACGCTGGCCACCGAGGTGAAGATGTGCGAGATAGTTCATGGGCGCAGCTTAGCACTGCCCCCTTGCCTTGTTACACTCAACATATCGTTATAACTCGATATACCGAAATGTGAGTTGGTCAGAGCCAAATCATATTTGTATATCGCGAAATACCGATTTAAAGTTCGCCTCATCGCGATATAGCGTTTTAAACATCACGAGCCCACATCATGACCATCAATCTCGACGAAATAATAAAAGCCCTGGCACACCCAGTACGGCGAGACATCCTGCACTGGCTCAAGGACCCGACCGTCGAATTTCCCGACCAGTCCCACAGTAACGAGCACGGCGTTTGCGCCGGGCAGATCGATCAACGTTGCGGCCTGTCGCAGTCCACGGTGTCCGCACACCTGGCGACCCTGCAACGCGCCGGCCTGATCAGCAGCCGCAAAGTCGGCCAGTGGCATTTTTTCAAACGCAACGAGGAAACCATCCAGGAATTCCTCAAAACCTTCAGTAAAGAGCTCTGACCCTTAACGTCAGTCGGCCGACAAGGAATTAAACATGCCCCTCTCGCTACTCATCCTGGCCTTGAGCGCCTTCGCCATCGGCACCACCGAGTTCGTCATCATGGGCCTGCTGCCCAACGTGGCGGCTGACCTCGGTGTGTCGATTCCCGGTGCCGGCTGGCTGGTGACCGGTTACGCCCTGGGCGTGGCCATCGGCGCGCCGTTCATGGCGCTGGCCACCGCCAGACTGCCGCGCAAGGCAGCCCTGGTGGCGCTGATGAGCATCTTCATTGTCGGCAACCTGCTTTGCGCAGTGGCCGGCGACTACAACGTGCTGATGTTCGCCCGTGTGGTCACCGCCCTGTGCCATGGCGCCTTCTTCGGTATCGGTTCAGTGGTAGCCGCCGGCCTGGTGCCTGCGAACAAACGCGCTTCGGCCGTGGCCCTGATGTTCACCGGCCTGACCCTGGCCAACGTCCTCGGCGTACCGCTGGGCACCGCCCTCGGTCAGGAAGCCGGCTGGCGTTCGACCTTCTGGGCCGTGACCGTGATAGGTGTGATCGCGCTGATCGGCTTGATCCGCTTCCTGCCGGCCAAGCGTGATGAAGAGAAACTCGACATGCGCGCCGAACTGGCCGCACTCAAGGGCGGCGGCATCTGGCTGTCCCTGAGCATGACCGCGCTGTTCGCCGCCTCGGTGTTCACCCTGTTCACCTATGTCGCCCCGCTGCTCGGCGAAGTCACCGGCGTTTCGCCCCGTGGCGTGACCTGGACCCTGATGCTCATCGGCTTGGGCCTGACAGTCGGCAACATCATCGGCGGCAAGCTGGCCGACAAAGGCCTGGCCGCGACGCTGATCGGCGTGTTCATCACCATGGCCGTGGTGTCCACCGTGCTGACCTGGACCAGCGTCGCGCTGATCCCGACCGAAATCACCCTGTTCCTCTGGGCCACTGCGTGCTTTGCCGCCGTACCGGCCTTGCAAGTGAACGTGGTGACCTTCGGCAAAGACGCACCGAACCTGGTGTCGACCCTGAACATCGGCGCTTTCAACATCGGCAACGCACTCGGTGCCTGGGTCGGCGGCAGTGTGATCGCCCACGGCTTTGGCCTGACCAGCGTCCCTCTCGCCGCAGCGGCCCTGGCGGTACTCGCCCTGCTGGTCACCCTGATTACTTTCCGTCAGAGCGGCAATCCCGATCTGACCCCTGCTACCAACTGACAGACCATTACCTCACGAGGGTTGCATTAAATGACGACTATTTTCGATCCGATCAAACTGGGCGACCTCGAGTTGGCCAACCGCATCATCATGGCGCCACTGACCCGCTGCCGCGCCGACGAAGGCCGCGTGCCCAACGCGCTGATGGCCGAGTACTACGTGCAACGTGCCACCGCCGGCCTGATCCTCAGTGAGGCCACTTCGGTGACCCCAATGGGCGTCGGCTACCCGGACACCCCGGGCATCTGGTCCAACGATCAGGTGCGTGGCTGGTCCAACGTGACCAAGGCTATCCATGGCGCGGGCGGCAAGATCTTCCTGCAACTGTGGCATGTGGGTCGCATTTCCCACGGTTTGTACCTAAACGATGAAGCCCCGGTCGCCCCGAGTGCCATCCAGCCCAAGGGCCACGTCAGCCTGGTTCGTCCGCTGGCCGACTTCCCTGTGCCGCGCGCCCTGGAAACCGCTGAAATCGCCGACATCGTCGACGCTTACCGCGTCGGTGCCGAGAACGCCAAGGCCGCCGGCTTCGACGGTGTGGAAATCCATGCGGCCAACGGTTACCTGCTCGACCAGTTCCTGCAAAGCAGCACCAACCAGCGCACCGATAACTACGGCGGTTCCCTGGAAAACCGTGCC
Source organism: Pseudomonas sp. EU05-FHT14B02 (assembly GCF_058791055.1). Lineage (NCBI taxonomy): Bacteria > Pseudomonadati > Pseudomonadota > Gammaproteobacteria > Pseudomonadales > Pseudomonadaceae > Pseudomonas > Pseudomonas sp. EU05-FHT14B02. Next base: position 83,400 of record NZ_JBYTDD010000021.1, read on the forward strand.
CGTCTGCTGCTGGAAGTGACCGACGCCGCCATCGAAACCTGGGGCGCCGGCCGCGTGGGTGTGCACCTGTCGCCACGCGCCGACCTGCATGACATGGGCGACGACAACCTCGCTGAAACGTTCACCTATGTCGCTCGCGAACTGGGCAAGCGTGGCATTGCCTTCATCTGCTCGCGGGAGAAAGAAGGTGCCGACAGCCTCGGCCCGCAACTCAAGGAAGCCTTCGGCGGCCCCTACATTGCCAACGAACGTTTCACCAAGGACAGCGCCAACGCGTTGCTCGCCAGTGGTCAGGCCGATGCAGTCGCCTTCGGTGTACCGTTCATTGCCAACCCTGACCTGCCGGCACGCTTGCAGGCTGACGCGCCGTTGAACGAAGCGCGTCCTGAACTGTTCTACGCCAAGGGCCCGGTCGGTTACATCGACTACCCGACGCTGTAATCAGCAACAGTGGAAACGCAAAAGCCCCGACTCGAAAGAGCCGGGGCTTTTTATTATCTGACGGTTTGACACTATCCACTAATGTGGAAGCGATCATCTCCGAATATTTGCAGGTGCTCACGGCACTCGACACAAATTCCCTACAAATTACTGAGCTTGCTACCTGTCAACCTGCCGAACGTAAGTATATAAAAGCACCCCATTGTCGAAGGGCACATGAAGAACTGTTCATCTGCGGCTTCAACGGTTGACACACAAGGCGCCGATTACGCATTTTTGCTTTATTTGCGCAGGCTGGGGCTAAAGCGCAACAGATCCAGCCCGGTATCGACCCAACGCTCGGCTTCGGCGTGCAATTCAAAACTGTCGGGGGCCAGCAGCCACTGGTACAGGATGCCATCAATGTAAGCATGCAAGCTGATCGCGGCGCGAGCCGTGTCGAGGTTTTCCGGCAACTGACCGCGATTCACTGCATTACTCAGGGCCAGGCCGATCCGTACATTGCATTCGAGGCTGGCCGACACCCGTTGTTGACGCAGGTCGCACATTTCATCGGTGAATTCGCACTTATGAAAAAGAATCTCATTGATACGTCGGGTTTTCGGGTCCAACGCAATTTGATGAAACAAATGAATCAACAACTTTCGCATACAGCCCAGAGGATCGAGTTCGTCTTCACTCTCGCTGGCCTTGGCCATTTCTTCGAGCGGCTCATGCAGAGTGTCGAGCATGGCCTGCACCAGATCCGCCTTGTTGCTGAAATGCCAGTAGATGGCCCCTCGAGTGACGCCGGCCAGAGTCGCGATGTCCGCCAGGGTGGTGCGCGCCACGCCTCGCTCGAAAAAGGCCTTTTCGGCCGCCACGAGAATTTGCGCGCGGGTTTCCTGAGCTTCCTCTTTGGTACGACGGACCATGGCAGTACAACCTCAATCAGGGTGCTTCAGCGATGCCTGAACATCAGCTGAATAAAAGTGGGGCGAACGTTCTGGGGGTTCGTCCCCGGCCTACAATTCCAACCTTTAAACGGCTTGTGTAGCTGCTTGTGTAACGGCGTTGATACGCAGCCTGGGTATTTACAAACAGCCATGTACGTAAGTATATTCCTTAGCAAGCTACTTATCCACTCGGCAAACATTTTCAACCTTCCACCTTTCTAGTGCGCACCTTGCGCGCCTGACCCGAGGATTTTCATGCAATTCAAGCCAGCTGTTACCGCTCTGGTCGCCGCCGTCGCCCTGGCATCGCTGCTCAGCGGATGCAAAAAGGAAGAGGCTGCACCGGCCGCCCCACCGCCTCAGGTCGGCGTTGTGACTCTGCAACCTCAAGCTTTCACCCTGACATCCGATCTGCCCGGCCGTACCAGTGCGTTCCGCATTGCCGAAGTCCGCCCGCAGGTCAACGGCATCATTCTCAAGCGCCTGTTCAAGGAAGGCAGTGACGTAAAGGCTGGCCAGCAGTTGTACCAGATCGATCCGTCGGTCTATGAAGCGACGCTGAAAAGCGCTGAAGCCAACCTGCGCTCGACCAAGTCGATTTCCGACCGCTACCAGCAACTGGTCAACGAACAAGCCGTAAGCCGTCAGGAATACGACACCGCCGTGGCCAACCGCCTGCAATCGGAAGCCGCGTTGCAATCTGCCCAGATCAACGTGCGCTACACCAAGGTCTACGCCCCGTTGACGGGCCGCATCGGCCGCTCCTCGGTGACCGAAGGCGCGCTGGTGAGCAATGCCCAGGTCGATGCGATGGCGGTGATCCAGCAAATCGACCCGATCTACGTCGACGTGACGCAGTCCTCCGTAGAGCTGTTGCAACTGCGCCGTGAGCTGGAGAGCGGTCGTCTGCAAAAGGCTGGCGATAACGCAGCCTCGGTCAAGCTGACCCTCGAAGACGGCAGTGAGTACAAGCTGGACGGCAAGTTGGAGTTCTCCGAAATCTCGGTTGACCAGACCACCGGTTCCGTCACTCTGCGCGCCATTTTCCCGAACCCTGACCACACCCTTCTGCCTGGCATGTTCGTGCACGCCAAGTTGCTGGCCGGTGTGAACAGCGCCGCGATCCTGGCCCCGCAGCAAGGCGTGACCCGCGACCTCAAAGGTACGCCGACCGCACTGGTTGTCGGCCCGGACAACAAGGTCGAACTGCGTCAACTCAAGGCCAACCGCACCGTCGGTAACCAATGGCTGATCGAAGACGGCCTGAAGGCCGGCGATCGCCTGATCACCGAAGGTCTGCAATTCGTCAAACCCGGCGTCGAAGTCAAGGCCAGTGAAGCGACCAACGTAGCCGTAAAGAGCCCGGCCCCCGCCCAGGCAGCTGATAAAGCGTCTGGCGGCAAAGGGGAGTAAACCATGTCGAAATTTTTTATCGACCGTCCGATTTTCGCCTGGGTAATTGCCCTGGTGATCATGCTGGTCGGGGCACTATCGATCCTCAGACTGCCGATCAACCAGTATCCGAGCATTGCGCCTCCAGCGATCGCCATCTCCGTGGCCTACCCGGGTGCTTCGGCACAAACGGTTCAGGACACCGTGGTTCAGGTGATCGAGCAACAGCTCAACGGTATCGACAACCTGCGTTATGTCTCGTCGGAAAGTAACTCCGACGGCACCATGACCATTACCGCAACCTTCGAGCAAGGCACCAACTCCGACACCGCGCAGGTCCAGGTGCAGAACAAGCTGAACCTGGCCACCCCGCTGCTGCCGCAAGAAGTGCAACAGCAAGGTATCCGTGTCACCAAGGCGGTGAAGAACTTCCTGTTGGTGATCGGCGTGGTGTCGCGTGACGGCAGCATGACCAAGGACGACCTGTCCAACTACATCGTGTCGAACATGCAGGACCCGATCTCGCGGACCGCCGGTGTCGGCGACTTCCAGGTGTTCGGTTCTCAGTACGCCATGCGTATCTGGCTCGACCCGGCCAAGTTGAACAACTACAACCTGACTCCGATCGACGTCAAAAACGCCATCGCTGCGCAAAACGTGCAGGTGTCGTCCGGCCAGCTCGGCGGCCTGCCTGCCCTGCCCGACACCCAGTTGAACGCGACGATCATCGGCAAGACCCGCCTGCAGACCGCGGAGCAATTCGACAAGATCCTGCTCAAGGTCAACAAGGACGGTTCCCAGGTTCGCCTGAGGGATGTTGCCGAAGTCGGCCTGGGGGGTGAGAACTACAGCATCAACGCCCAGTTCAACGGTGCCCCGGCTTCCGGCCTGGCGGTGAAACTGGCTACCGGTGCCAACGCTCTCGATACTGCCAAGGCCCTGCGCGCGACCATCGACAGCCTTAAGCCGTTCTTCCCGCAAGGGATGGAAGTGGTGTTTCCGTATGACACCACTCCGGTAGTAACCGAATCGATCAAGGGCGTGGTTCACACCCTGGTCGAAGCGGTCGCACTGGTGTTCCTGGTGATGTTCCTGTTCCTGCAGAACTTCCGCGCCACCATCATCACCACGATGACCGTGCCGGTGGTATTGCTCGGTACATTCGGCATCCTCGCGGCCGCCGGTTTCAGCATCAACACCCTGACCATGTTCGGCATGGTGCTGGCCATCGGCTTGCTGGTGGACGACGCCATCGTCGTGGTGGAAAACGTCGAACGGGTGATGAGCGAAGAAGGTCTGTCACCCAAGGAAGCCACCAAGAAGTCCATGGGACAGATCCAGGGTGCACTGGTCGGTATCGCCCTGGTGTTATCGGCGGTTCTGCTGCCGATGGCGTTCTTCAGCGGCTCCACCGGTGTGATCTACAAGCAGTTCTCGATCACCATCGTCTCGGCCATGGCCCTGTCGGTACTGGTCGCGCTGATCTTCACCCCGGCGCTTTGCGCCACCATGCTCAAGCCGATTCCCAAAGGCGAGCACGGCGTACCCAAGCGTGGTTTCTTTGGCTGGTTCAACCGCAATTTCGACCGTGGCGTTCGCAGCTACGAGCGCGGTGTCGGCAATATCCTGCAGCGCAAGATCCCGTATCTGCTGGCGTACCTGCTGATCGTGGTTGGCATGATCTGGCTGTTCACCCGCATTCCAACGGCGTTCCTGCCGGAAGAAGACCAGGGTGTACTGTTCGCCCAGGTGCAAACCCCGGCCGGTTCGACGTCCCAGCGCACTCAGGTGGTCGTGGACGAAATGCGTGAATTCCTGCTGCGCCCTGGCAAGGATGGCGGCGAAGGCGATGCGGTGAACTCGGTGTTTACCGTGACCGGTTTCAACTTCGCCGGCCGCGGCCAGAGTTCGGGTATGGCGTTCATCATGCTCAGACCGTGGGACGAACGTAACGCCGACAACAATGTGTTCAAGGTGGCGGCCCGTGCCCAGCAGCACTTCTTCACTTTCCGCGATGCCATGGTGTTCGCCTTTGCGCCACCGGCGGTACTGGAACTGGGTAACGCCACCGGTTTCGACGTGTTCCTGCAGGACCGTGCCGGTATCGGCCACGAAAAACTGATGGAAGCGCGCAACCAGTTCCTCGGCATGGCCGCACAAAGCAAGATCCTGTCTCAGGTGCGTCCGAACGGCCTGAACGACGAACCGCAATACCAGCTGGAAATCGATGACGAGAAGGCCAGTGCCCTGGGCATTACCATCGCCGACATCAACAACACCCTGTCGATTGCCCTGGGCAGTAGCTACGTCAACGACTTCATCGACCGTGGCCGGGTGAAGAAGGTGTACGTGCAAGGCCAGCCAGGCGCTCGAATGGGCCCTGAAGACCTGCAGAAGTGGTACGTGCGCAACAGCACCGGCACCATGGTTCCGTTCTCGGCGTTCGCCAAGGGCGAGTGGATTTACGGTTCGCCGAAACTGGCCCGTTACAACGGTGTGGAAGCGATGGAAATCCTCGGTGCCCCGGCGCCGGGCTATTCCACCGGTGAAGCCATGCTCGAAGTCGAAGCCATTGCCAAGAAACTGCCAGCGGGTGTCGGTATTTCCTGGACCGGCCTGTCGTACGAAGAGCGTCTGTCCGGTTCGCAAGCACCGGCGCTGTACGCCCTGTCGCTGCTGATGGTGTTCCTGTGTCTGGCGGCGTTGTATGAAAGCTGGTCGATTCCGATCGCGGTGATGTTGGTTGTACCGCTGGGGATCATCGGTGCGCTGATGGCCACCAGCCTGCGTGGTTTGTCCAACGACGTGTACTTCCAGGTAGGTTTGTTGACGACTATCGGTCTGGCGGCGAAAAACGCCATTCTGATTGTCGAATTTGCAAAGGAATTGCACGAACAAGGGCGTAGCCTGCGCGATGCAGCGATCGAAGCCTGCCGCATGCGTCTGCGACCGATCATCATGACCTCGCTCGCCTTCGTCCTCGGTGTGGTACCACTGGCGATATCCACCGGTGCGGGCTCCGGTAGCCAGCATGCAATCGGTACCGGCGTAATCGGCGGTATGATCACGGCCACTGTGCTGGCGATCTTCTGGGTCCCGCTGTTCTTCGTCACCGTGTCGTCCATTGGCCAGCGCAAAATCGCCGACCAGGATGACGCTATTGAAACTTCTAAAGAGGCTGGCTAATGAGCAAGTCGCTACTCTCCCTGGCAGTCGCCGCCTTCGTGCTCAGTGGCTGCTCGCTGATACCTGACTATCAGCAGCCCGAAGCGCCGGTGGCAGGCCAGTACCCGCAGGGCCCGGCGTACTCTCCGGCCCAGGCACCGGCGCAAGCGGCTGCCGAGCAGGGCTGGAAGCAGTTTTTCCATGACCCGGCGCTGCAACAGCTGATCCAGGTTGCCCTGGAAAACAACCGTGACCTGCGTGTCGCGGCCCTGAACATCGACGCGTTCGCGGCTCAATACCGCATCTCCCGTGCCGATCTGTTCCCGGCCGTCTCGGCCAATGGCAGCGGCAGCCGTCAGCGGCTTCCGGCTGATGCTTCCCAGACCGGCGAAGCCGGCATCACCAGTTCCTACTCGGCAACTGTTGGCGTCAGCGCCTATGAACTCGACCTGTTCGGTCGGGTTCGCAGCCTGAACGAAGAAGCGTTGCAGAAGTACTTCGCCACTGAAGAGGGCCGCCGCAGCACGCAGATCAGCCTGGTGGCCAGCGTGGCCAATGCCTACCTGACCTGGCAGGCCGACAAGGAACTGTACAAGCTGACCCAGGACACCCTCGCCGCCTTCGAGGAGAGCTACAAGCTCACCGCCCGCAGCAACGAAGTCGGCGTCGCCTCGGCCCTGGACCTGGCACAGTCGCGCACCTCGGTGGAAAACGCCCGTGCGCAACTGGCCAAGTACACCCGTCAGGTCGCCCAGGACGAGAACAGCCTGGTGCTGCTGCTCGGCACCGGTGTCCCGGCCAACCTGCAAGCGGCCAAACCACTTGACGACGACCTTCTGAGCGACGTTCCACCCGGCCTGCCGTCGGACCTGCTGCATCGTCGTCCGGACATCCTTCAGGCCGAGTACAACCTGAAGGCCGCCAATGCCAACATCGGCGCGGCGCGGGCTGCGTTCTTCCCGAGCATCAGCCTCACGGCCAATGCAGGCACCCTGAGCCCGGACCTGTCCGGTCTGTTCAAGGGTGGTTCGGGCACCTGGTTGTTCCAACCGCAGATCAACCTGCCGATCTTCAACGCCGGCGCCCTGAGCGCCAGCCTGGATTACTCGAAAATCCAGAAAGACATCGGCGTGGCGAACTACGAGAAGTCCATTCAAACGGCCTTCCAGGAAGTCGCCGACGGCCTGGCTGCCCGCCAGACCTACGTCCAGCAGTTGCAGGCACAGAAAGATTTCGTCAGTGCCAACCAGGACTACTACCGCCTGGCCGAGCGTCGTTACCGCATCGGTGTCGACAGCAACCTGACTTTCCTCGACGCCCAGCGTCAGCTGTTCAGTGCGCAACAGGTGTTGATCACCGACCGCCTGGCGCAACTGGTCAGCCAGGTCAACCTGTACAAGGCTCTGGGTGGTGGCTGGAACGAACAGACGGCGCAGAACGAGCCGTTGAAAGAAGAAGCGCCGAAGATGAAGTATTTCTGATGGTGCTGTGAAAACAAGGAGCCCACCGATTGGTGGGCTTTTTGTTGGCTGCGGGAAAAGGTGTGTTCTCAGTGATGGCCCCATCGCGAGCAAGCTCGCTCCCACAGTGGACTTACAGCGTGCATAAGATTTTTGCCAAACCCGGGCTCCTGTGGGAGCGAGCTTGCTCGCGATGAGGCCCGCACAGGCCACACAAAATCCAGCGACATGTTGCGTTCGATAATCGCCCAAAACCTGCTTTTAACAATTGAACCATCCGGTACATTCCACGCACCATCCGAACCACAAAACCAATAACAACAGGTTCGACGCCATGCCCCCGCGCCCTGCCCTCTCCGGCTGACCCGCTTCGTTTTGTGCTGATTTCGAATATTCGTCTGCAACCCCGAGTTGCGGCATCACCCCGCTTCATCCCCAAGAATTAGAGAGACCCGAGTCCATGACGCCTTCCACCGCACAATATTTCGTTCCCGGCCTGATCGCCGCCGCCTTGGCCAGTACCGCCCTGCCCGCCTGCGCCGAAGAGCCGGGCTTTGTCGAAGGCGCCAAGGTCAACCTGAACCTGCGCAACTTCTACATCAACCGCAACTTCACCAACCCGACCAAGGCCCAGGGCAAGGCTGAAGAATGGACGCAGAGTTTCATCCTCGACGCCAAGTCCGGGTTCACCCAGGGCACCGTCGGGTTCGGCATGGATGTGCTCGGTTTATATTCGGTGAAACTCGACGGCGGTAAAGGCACAAGCGGTACGCAACTGCTGCCGCTGGACCACGACGGCCGCCCGGCGGACAACTTCGGCCGCACCAACGTGGCGTTCAAGGCCAAGCTGTCGCAGACCGAAGTCAAAGTTGGTGAGTGGATGCCCGTGTTGCCGATCTTGCGCTCGGACGACGGTCGTTCGTTGCCGCAAACCTTCCGGGGCGGCCAGATCACGTCGAAGGAGATCAATGGCCTGACGCTCTACGGCGGCCAGTTCCGCCAGAACAGTCCACGCGACGACAGCAGCATGAACGACATGTCGATGACCGGCAAAGCCGCGTTCACCTCCGACCGTTTCAACTTCCAGGGCGGTGAATATGCGTTCAACGACAAACGCACCCAGATCGGTCTGTGGAATGCCGAGCTCAAGGACATCTATAGCCAGCAGTTCATCAATCTGATCCACAGCCAGCCGCTTGGCGACTGGACCCTGGGCGCCAACCTCGGTTTCTTCTACGGCAAGGATGACGGCAGCGCCCGTGCTGGCGAGCTGGACAACAAGACCATGTACGGCTTGTTTTCGGCCAAATACGGCGGCAACACCTTCTACGTCGGCCTGCAAAAACTCACCGGCGACAACGCCTGGATGCGGGTCAACGGTACCAGCGGCGGTACCCTGGCCAACGACAGCTACAACTCCAGTTACGACAATGCCCAGGAGAGATCCTGGCAAGTACGTCACGACTACAACTTCGCCGCCCTGGGCGTTCCGGGCCTGACCCTGATGAACCGCTACATCAGCGGTGACAATGTGCACACCGGCACCATCACCGACGGCAAGGAATGGGGACGCGAAAGCGAACTGGGCTACACCGTGCAAAGCGGCGCGCTGAAGGACCTGAACCTGAAATGGCGCAACTCGACCATGCGCCGCGACTACAGCAACAACGAGTTCGATGAGAACCGCCTGATCATCAGCTACCCGATCAGCCTGTTGTAAACACAAAACAAATGTGGGAGCGAGCTTGCTCGCGATGGCGGTGTATCAGGCGACATCAATAGTGAATGTGCCGACGCCATCGCGAGCAAGCTCGCTCCCACAGGTTGTTCACCGTTACTGCTTACTCCCGCGACTCAACCCCCAACTCATCCCACACCGACTCAGCCAGGTGGAACGTCGCATTGGCCGCCGGGATCCCGCAATAGATCGCGCTCTGCATGATCACTTCCTTGATCTCTCCACGGCTGACGCCGTTGTTGGCGGCGGCGCGCAGGTGCAGTTTGAGTTCGCCCTCGCGGTTCATGCCGATCAGCATGGCGATGGTGATCAGGCTGCGGGTGTGGCGCGGCAGGCCCGGGCGGGTCCAGATGTCGCCCCAGGCGTGGCGGGTGATCATTTCCTGGAACTCCGAGTTGAACTCGGTCAGGGTGGTCAGGCTGCGGTCGACGTGAGCATCGCCCAGTACCGCGCGACGGACTTTCATGCCTTCGTCGTAACGTTGTTTCTCGTCCACGGTTTTCCCCTCAACGAGCCAGCAGGAACGCCAGTACGCGTTCGCTGAAACCAGCGCCGGCCTGAACGTTGGACAGGTGCGCGGCATAGAACTCGGCGTACTCGGCGCCCGGCACATGTTCCTGAATGAAGTGCCCACCCGACGGCGGCGTGACCGCATCCTGAGTGCCAGCGATCACCAGCAGCGGCGCCTTGATCGAGGACAACTGATCGCGGAAATCGGCATCGCGCACAGCTGCGCAATTGGCCGCGTAACCTTCTGGCGAAGTCGCCGCCAGCATGTCGGTAATCTGCTTGGCTGCCGCTGGGTTGGCCTCGGAGAAATCCGGGGTGAACCAGCGGGCAATCGATGCATCGCGCAGGGCGACCATGGCGGCCTCACCATCCCGCAGCACCATCTCGATACGTGGGTTCCATACCGACGGATCGCCAATTTTCGCGGCGGTGTTGCACACGATCAATTTGTTCAGGCGCTCGCCGGCATTGACCCCCAGCCACTGGCCGATCAGCCCCCCCATGGACAGACCGCAGAAATGCGCGCGCTCAATGTGCAAGGCATCCAGCAGCGCCAGCACGTCGTGACCCAGCTGCTCGATACTGTAGGGCCCTGGTGTCACCAAAGATTCGCCGTGACCACGGGTGTCGAAACGCAGTACGCGAAAATGTTCGGAGAACGCCGGAATTTGCGCATCCCACATGTGCAGGTCGGTGCCCAGGGAGTTGGACAGCACCAGCACCGGTGCATCGACCGGTCCATCGAGTTGGTAATGCAGTTCGCCCTCGGCGAGTTGTACAAAAGCCACAGCAAGTCTCCTTCAGGCAGTCAATGCAGAATGTTCAGCCACCGCCCTCTCGACCCAGGTTTTGGCCTGGCCGAGGTAATGGGCAGGGTCCAGCAGATGATCGAGCTCAGCCGCCGACAGTTCGGCGGTCACTTGTGGTTCGTCGCCGAGGACCGCACGCAGGTGACGTTGTTCAGCCACGGCGCGTTTGCAGCATTGCTCCAACAGATGATGCGCGGTATCGCGCCCAACCCGCTGCGCGAGGACGATGCTCACCGCTTCGGCGAGCACCAGGCCCTGGGTCAAATCGAGATTGCGAGCCATGCGCTCGGCATCCACTTCCAGCCCTTGGGCGATCAACAATGCTTGATGCAGGCTGCCCGACACCAGGCAGCAGATTTCCGGCAGGGTTTCCCACTCGGCATGCCACAGACCGAGGCTGCGCTCGTGCTCCTGGGGCATGGCGCTGAACAGCGTCGAGAGCAAACCGGGCACGCGAGTCGCCGCGCCGATCAACACCGCCGCGCCCACCGGATTGCGTTTGTGCGGCATGGTCGAGGAACCGCCCTTGCCCGGCGCCGAAGGCTCGAACACTTCGGCGGCCTCGGTTTGCATCAACAGGCTGATATCACGCCCGAGTTTGCCGAGACTGCCGGCGATCAGGCCGAGCGCAGCGCCGAACTCCACCACGCGATCGCGCTGGGTGTGCCACGGCTGGTCGGGCAAGGTCAGTTGCAGTTCTTCGGCCAGCGCTTGGGCAATCGGCATGGCCTGTTCGCCAAGGGCCGCAAGGGTTCCGGACGCACCGCCGAATTGCAGCACCAGCAGACGCGGCTTGAGTTCGGCCAAGCGTTGGCGACTGCGGGTCACCGCCCCCAGCCAGCCGGCGATCTTCATGCCGAGGGTGACCGGTGTCGCATGCTGCAGCCAGGTGCGTCCGGCCAATGGCGTGGTCGCGTAGCGCTGGGCCTGGGACGCGAGTGTCTGCCCCAGTTGTGCCAGGTCGCTCTCGATCAGTTCCAGCGCCCGGCGCAGTTGCAGCACCAGGCCGCTGTCCATCACGTCCTGGCTGGTCGCGCCCAGATGCACATAGCGCTCGGCTTCGGCATCGGTGGCCGCGATCTGCTTGCCCAGCGCCTTGACCAACGGAATCGCCGAGTTACCCGCCGTGGCAATGGCCTCGCCCAACATCGCAAAATCATAAAGCCCGGCACGGCAAGCTGCTTCAATCGGCGCGACAGCACTCGACGGAATCATCCCGCCCCGTGCTTCGGCCCGGGCCAATGCCGCTTCGAAATCGAGCATGGCCTGGACCCGCCCCTGATCGCAGAACACCTCACGCATATCGCGGGCCGTGAAATAGGCATCGAACAATTGATTGCCCGGTCGCTGGTTCATAAACAATTCCTGGAGGCGCGGGCCTGCGGTCCGCGCGTGAAAATCAAAGGTCGTAATGCAGATACTTCGCCTGTTTCGGCAGACGCAGGCTGAACAGGAACGCTATCGCCATCATCACCGTCACGTACCAGTAGAACGAGTTTTCCATGCCCACGGCCTTGAGGCTCAAGGCCACATACTCCGCCGAACCACCGAAAATCGCATTCGCCACCGCATACGCCAGGCCGACACCCAATGCACGCACCTCGGGCGGGAACATCTCGGCTTTCACCAGGCCACTGATGGAGGTGTAGAAACTGACGATCGCCAGCGCCAGGGTAATCAACACGAAGGCCAGAAACGGACTTGTCACGCTTTTCAGGCTCAACAGGATCGGCACGGTGCACAGCGTGCCGAGGGCGCCGAACCAGAGCATCGAGTTACGCCGGCCGATCTTGTCGGCGAGCATGCCGAAAATCGGCTGCATGCACATATAGAGGAACAGCGCGCCGGTCATGATGTAGCTGGCGGTCTTGGCCGGCATGCCGGCGGTGTTCACCAGGTACTTCTGCATGTACGTGGTGAAGGTGTAGAAGATCAGCGAACCACCGGCGGTGTAACCGAGTACGGTGATGAATGCGGTTTTATGGTCGCGAAACAGGGCGCTGATGCTGCCGGCGTCCTTGTTTTCGCGCATTGCCTTGCTGGTGGTTTCTTTGAGCGAACGACGCAGATACAGCGAAACCAGCGCCGCCATGGCACCCACTACGAAGGGTATCCGCCAGCCGTAGGCACGCAGGTCATCTTCGGTGAGGAACTGTTGCAGGACCACCACTAGCGACACCGCGAGCAATTGGCCGCCAATCAGGGTCACGTACTGGAACGAGGCGAAGAAACCGCGCTGGCCCTTGAGCGCCACTTCACTCATGTAGGTTGCGGTAGTGCCGTACTCACCGCCCACCGACAAGCCTTGCAGCAAACGGGCGAACAGCAACAGGATCGGTGCCCAGACCCCGATGCTGCTGTAAGTCGGCAGGCAGGCGATAAGCAGCGAGCCGAAGCACATCATCAGAATCGAGATCAACATCGAATTCTTGCGCCCGTGCTTGTCCGCCAAGCGCCCGAAAATCCAGCCACCAATCGGCCGCATCAGGAACCCGGCGGCGAACACGCCAGCGGTATTGACCAGCTGCACGGTGGGGTTATCGGACGGAAAAAAGGCCGGTGCGAAATAGATCGCACAGAAGGCGTAGACGTAGAAGTCGAACCATTCAACCAGGTTGCCGGACGAGGCACCGACAATGGCGAAGATCCGCTTGCTGCGTTCTTCGCCCGTATAAAGAGCTATAGGCGCTGTGGGTGTTGTCATTGTTTTTTCACTCAATGGGGACAGTGAGAGTCTAGACACACTTTGCAACACTCCCGTTCCACAGATAGCTCAGTAACACGATCCCTTGTAGGAGCGAGCTTGCTCGCGAAGGATGTCAGCGATAACACGGGCCGACTGAATGCCCGCGTTGCCCAGACCTTTTTCGCGAGCAAGCTTGCTCCTACAAGGATTTCGGCGTTCTCAATAGTCGAAGAACACCGTCTCGGCATCGGTACCCTGCAGAATCACATTCCACTGATAAACACCCGACGCATCCTTCTTGGCCAGCAACGTGCTGCGGCGCTCGGCCGGCACGCACTCCAGCAACGGATCGTTGACGTTGGCCGCCTCGCCTTCAAAGTAGATCCGCGTCAGCAGGTGTTTCACCAAACCACGGGCAAACACCAGAACGACAAGGTGCGGTGCCTGGGTCGTGCCTTTGAGGCCCTCGACCGTACCGGGCTTGATGGTGGTAAAGCGAAAGCGTCCTTCGGCATCTACCGGCACCCGGCCAAAGCCTTCGAAGTTCGGGTCCAGGGGTTTGTCCTGGTCGTCTTCGGGGTGGTCATACTTGCCGGCGGCGTTGGCCTGCCAGACTTCCAGCATCGCGTCGTTGACGATGTCGCCATTGCCGTCGACCACTTGCCCGGTGATCGCTACGCGCTCGCCCAGGGTTTGTTCGACGGTCAGGTTTTCGCGGTTCAGCCAGGTCAGGCCGATGTGGTAGTACGGCCCGACGGTGTGGGACGTGGTCGCAGTCAGCGTCATCTTATTTCTCCATCGGCGTGGCGTCGCGGCCGCGCAATACAATGTCCCAGCGATAACCGAGGGCATAGGAAGGGATGGTTTTTTCCAGATCGAACGTGGCGATCAAACGCTCTTTGGCGCTGGTATCAGGCACGCAGTTGTAGATCGGGTCGTACGCCAGCAGCGGGTCGCCCGGGAAATACATCTGCGTCACCAGGCGCGTCAGGATGCTCGGCCCGAACAGCGAGAAATGGATGTGCGCCGGGCGCCAGGCGTTGTGGTGGTTACCCCATGGATAAGCGCCGGGCTTGATGGTCTGGAACTGATACCAGCCATCGGCGTCGGTCATGGTGCGGCCGGTGCCGGTGAAGTTCGGGTCCAGCGGTGCATCGTGCAGGTCGCGAGCATGGGCGTAGCGGCCGGCGGCGTTGGCCTGCCAGATCTCCACCAGAATCCCCGGCACCGGCAGACCGTTTTCATCCAGCACACGGCCGTGGATGATGATGCGCTCCCCCTGAGGCTGCCCCTCGTGCTGGGCGGTCAGGTCGTTATCCTTCTCGTTGATGCGCTCGGCACCGACGGTAGGACCGGTGATTTCCGACAGCGAATGCGGCAGGAACACCAACGGCTTGGACGGCGAGCGCAAGTTGGTGGATTGATAGGTCGGGTGCAGGTATTCCGGCTGAGTGCCCGCCTGCGGGCGACGGTATCCAGGCTTGTCAGTCATTACACTTTCCTCAGTTCTTGTTAGCCGACGGGGCGTGTCAGACACGTTCGATCGCCAAGGCCAGACCTTGGCCAACACCGACGCACATGGTCGCCAGACCTTTCTTGCCACCGGTTTTTTCCAGCTGATGCAATGCGGTCAACACCAGCCGCGCGCCGCTCATGCCCAACGGGTGACCCAAGGCAATCGCGCCACCGTTCGGGTTGACCTGGGCCGCGTCGTCCGCGATACCCAGTTCACGCAGCACCGCCAAGCCTTGGCTGGCGAAGGCTTCGTTGAGCTCGATCACATCGAAATCGCTGACCGCCACACCGAGGCGCTCGATCAGCTTGCGCACCGCCGGCACCGGGCCGATGCCCATCACCCGAGGGGCGACACCGGCGCTGGCCATGCCCAGCACTTTGGCGCGGGCGGTCAGGCCGTGTTTCTTCACGGCTTCGGCCGAGGCCAGGATCAGCGCCGCTGCGCCATCGTTCACTCCGGAGGCATTGCCGGCGGTGACGGTCTTGTCGGGGCCGTTGACCGGTTTGAGTTTGGTCAGAGCTTCCAGGGTGGTGTCGGCGCGAGGATGCTCGTCCTGGCTGACCACGGTTTCACCCTTCTTGTGGGCTATGCGCACTGCAACGATTTCTTCGGCGAAGAACCCGACGGCTTGTGCGGCGGCCGTGCGTTGTTGACTGCGCAGGGCGAACGCGTCCTGATCGGCGCGGGACACCTTGTAATCGTCGGCCACGTTGTCAGCGGTCTGCGGCATCGCATCCACGCCGTACTGGGCTTTCATCAACGGGTTGATGAAGCGCCAGCCGATGGTGGTGTCTTCGAGCTTCATGTTGCGCGAAAAAGCGGCATCGGCCTTGCCCATCACGAACGGCGCACGGGACATCGACTCGACGCCGCCGGCAATCGCCAGTTCCATCTCGCCGCTGGCGATGGCGCGGAACGCGGTGCCGATGGCATCCATGCCCGAAGCGCAGAGGCGGTTGAGGGTCACCCCGGGAATGGTTTCCGGCAGGCCCGCCAGCAGCAGCGCCATGCGCGCCACGTTGCGGTTGTCCTCACCGGCCTGGTTGGCGCAGCCGAGGAACACTTCGTCCACGGCGTTCCAGTCCACCGACGGGTTGCGCTCCATCAAGGCCTTGATTGGCACGGCAGCCAGGTCGTCGGCACGCACCGTCGACAGGCCACCGCCGAAACGGCCGATAGGGGTACGAATCGCGTCGCAGATATAAACGTCACGCATCACGCTTCTCCGGGGGCTTGGCCGTGTGCGGCAGCGGTACGGGCTTCGAGGTCGCGCAGCGCGGTCAGTTCGACTTCAGTCGGCTCGGCGGTTTGCTCAACCTGGTCGGCAAAGCGAATCGCCCAACCGGTGGCAGCAACCACTTGCTCGCGGGTCACACCCGGGTGTAGTGCGGTGACCACGAACTCATGGGTACCGGCTTCCGGTTCCATGATGCACAGATCGGTGATGATCCCCACCGGTCCGGCGCCTGGCAGACCGAGGCGCTTGCGCGAATCGCCGCCCTCGCCGTGGCCGACCGAGGTAATGAAGTCGAGTTTGTCGACAAAGGAGCGCGACGACTGCTTGAGGATGATCAACACGCTCTTGGCGGAACCGGCAATCTCCGGCGCGCCACCTGCACCCGGCAGACGAACTTTCGGCGCGTGGTAATCACCCACGACGGTGGTGTTGATGTTTCCGAAACGGTCGACCTGCGCCGCGCCAAGGAAACCGACGTCAATGCGCCCGCCCTGCAGCCAGTAACGGAAAATCTCTCCGGTCGGGACTACGGTGTCGGCGGTTTCCGCCAGTTCTCCGTCACCGATCGACAGTGGCAATACACTTGGCTTGGCACCGATCGGACCCGATTCGTAGATCAGGACCACATCAGGCGAGGAAGTCAGGCGCGCCAGGTTGGCCGCTTTCGATGGCAGGCCGATACCGACGAAGCACACCGAACCGTTCTTCAGACGGCGAGCGGCGGCGACGGTCATCATTTCATTGGTGGTGTAAGTCATTACTTCGCCTCCGAAGCGGCGGCCAGTTTGGCCTGGAACTCGCTGAAGTCAGCGCTGCCGTGGATGTATTCGTTGATCCACGCGGTGAAGGTTTCACGGTCGCGGGCAATCGGGTCCCAGGCCTGGTAGAAGCGGTTGTCGCGTTCGTTGTAACCGTGGGCATAGGACGGGTGCGCGCCGCCAGGTACGTGGCAAACCGCGCTCAAGGCCCAGGTTGGCAACACACAGGAGTTCATCGGCGCATTGAGGTCATCGACGATTTCCTCAACGGTGACGATGCAGCGCTTGGCCGCCAGCGCAGCTTCTTTCTGCACACCGAGGATGCCCCACAGCAGCACGTTGCCCTTGCGGTCGGCTTTCTGCGCGTGAATCACCGTGATATCCGGACGCACCGAAGGCACGGCGGCCAACACTTCGCCGGTGAATGGACAGGTAACCGATTTGATCAGCGGGTTAACCTTTGGCAAATCGGAACCAGCGTAGGCACGCAGCACCGCGAACGGCAGGCCGGATGCCCCGGCGACGTAGGCGTTGGCCAGGTCGGCGTGGCTGTGTTCTTCGATTTCCAGCGCGTGGGGCCACTGTTTCTCCACAGCGTCACGCAGGCGATGCAGGGAGCCGACACCCGGGTTGCCGCCCCAGGAGAAAATCAGTTTGCGGGCACAACCGGCACCGATCAACTGGTCGTAGATCAAGTCAGGGGTCATCCGCACCAGGGTCAGGTCTTTCTTGCCCTGGCGAATGATTTCGTGACCGGCGGCCGTCGGGATCAGGTGAGTAAAGCCTTCGAGCGCGACCGTATCGCCGTCGTTTACGAATTGCTTCACCGCGTCGTGCAGCGAAAGGATTTCAGCCATTGGGGCAGGCTCCCGTTTATTGTTAACCGACAGTGGAAGAAGGCGCCGATGCGCAGCGCCGGAATGACTGAAGGTTAAGCTTCTGAAAAAGGCCAAACAATCCGATAATCGACTGAGCGTTCGATTATCGAACACATTGTTGTCTGGCTACCTATCCCCAAATGCATCGCGAGCAGGGCTGTCTCCCACAGAGGATTGCGATCAACTGTAGGAGCGAGCCCTGCTCGCGAAGAGGCCATCTACATCACAGGAGATTCTGGATCAGACTGTCAGGTCGCATCCGCATGACTGACCATGCCCTTGATCACCACCGCCGTCGTCGCCAGTGCCGCCGGAATCACCAGTGCCGTCAGCACTTGCTCGAAGTTCCAGCCCAACCCCAGCAGCGTCGCGCCCATCCACGCCCCGAGGATGGCGCCGAAGCGGCCGATCCCGAGCATCCACGACACGCCGGTGGCCCGCCCTTGAGTCGGATAAAACCGTGCAGCCAGTGACGGCATTGCCGATTGCGCACCGTTGACACACATCCCGGCCACCAGCACCAGTGTCGCCAACAGCGCAATGTTGCCCAGGCTCTGCCCTACCGCGTAGGCAAACACCCCGGCCAGCAGGTAGAAAGTGCCGATGACCTTGTGCGGATTGAACCGGTCCATTGCCCAGCCCACGCCCACCGCACTCAACACACCACCAAACTGGAACAGCGCGCCAATGAAGGCGGCCTGCTCCATGCTCGCGCCACTGTCACGCATCAGCGTCGGCAGCCAACTGGTCAGCAGGTAAACGATCACCAGGCCCATGAAGTAGGTCAGCCACAACAGCAAGGTGCCGGCGCTATAGGTGCCGGAGAAGATCACCGCGAACACATTGCGCGCCTTCACGGTTTTCTGTTCCGGCACGCTGAAACTGGACGCCTGGGCCACCACTGCCGGGTCAATCGGCGCCAGTGCCTTGCGTACTTTGTCCGTACCGCGGTTGCGCACCACCAAGTAACGCGCCGACTCCGGCAGCCAGAACAGCAAAACGACAGCGAGGATCAGCGGCAGCACTCCGCCGATCAGCAGCAGGCTGTGCCAGCCAAAGGCTGGAATGAGTTTGGCCGAGATAAATCCGCCGCCAGCCATGCCGAGGTTGAAGCCGCAGAACATGCTGGTCACCAGCAGGGACTTTTTGCGCTCCGGGGTGTATTCCGACAGCAGGGTCGTGGCGTTCGGCATGCCGGCGCCCAGACCCAGGCCGGTCAGGAAGCGTAACACCAGTAGTTGATCGACATTGGTGCTGTAGGCGGAGGCCAGACTGAAAGCACCGAACAATAGCACCGCGCCGACCAGTACGACTTTTCGCCCGAAGCGGTCAGCCAGAGGGCCGGAGCCCAGTGCGCCGAAGACCATGCCGATCAACGCCGCACTCATCACCGGGCCGAGACTGGCTCGGTCGATACCCCAGTCCTGGGACAGGGCCGGGGCGATGAAGCCCATGGCCGCGGTGTCGAGGCCATCGAGGAAGACAATCAGGAAACACAGAATCACCACGCGCCACTGGTAGCGCGAAATGGGTTGGGCATTGATGAAGGACTGCACGTCGAGGCAGCTACCTACAGCAGACTGAGGCTGGTTCATTATTTTTATTCCCCGGATCGCGGTCGAACGATGCCAGCAGATGCTGACGAAGCCGCGACAGTAATGATCCGGAGGAAACAGCGTCAATTCGATTAACGCGACTCTGTGCGTTTATCGAACAGCTTAGGCAAACAACTGGGCGCTGAGGTCGCGGCTGGCGCTCAACAAACCGGGCAGGAAACGCTGTTCCAGTTCATTGCGGCTGACTCGCCCGGCGTGAGTGCTGACATTGAGGGCCGCGACTACCTGCCCGGAAGCGTCGTACACCGGGACGGCAATCGAACGCAGCCCTTGCTCGAGTTCCTGGTCGACGATGCACCAGCCTTGCTGTCGCACCTCTTGCAGACATTCGAGCAACGCCTCGGGGGTGTGGATCGTGCGGCTGGTCTTGGCTTGCAGTTCGGCGTGGTCGAGGTATTCGCCCAGCGAGGTGTCATCCAGCGCGGCCAGCAGGATCCGCCCCATCGAGGTGCAATAGGCCGGCAAGCGCCCGCCCACCGACAGGTCCACCGAAATCAGCCGCTGGGTGGTCGCAGAGCGCGCGATGTACAGAATGTCATCACCCTCCAGCGTGGCCATGTTGCAGGCCTCGTGCAGTTGCTCGCTCATGCGGTCCAGATAAGGCTGGGCGGAAACCGCCAGCGGCGTAGATGACACATAGGCATGGCCGAGGGTCAGCACTTTGGGCAGCAACGAATAGGTGCGGCCGTCGGTGGTGGCGTAGCCGAGCTTGATCAGGGTGTGCAGGCAACGGCGCACGGCGGCACGGGGAATTTCCGTACGGTGGCTGATCTGGGCGATGGTCAGGTGCCGTTTGCGCTCCTGGAACGCTTGTACCACGGCCAGGCCGCGGGCCAGGGACGTCATGAAATCCGGGTCGCCGGTCAGTGCCTGAATCCGTTTGGCAGGTGAGGCAACGATGGGAGGAGCCACTGAAGCGAAGGAATTGCGCATTTGATCGTTCATAAAAGGTCCTTTTACCCATTCGGATCAGCGACTATTACAAAGGGCGGGTGCTTGGCGCTCAAGCCCGGCCCGCCAACTCCGTGCGATTATCGAACGCTCGATCGATAATCGCAATCAGTCGTGTAAATCCCCACCTGCGCTGATGTCCGGTTTTCGCTGACTTACGCCCCATGTTTACGCTGACTCGACACAGGACTTAATGGGCCAATCCAATTACCGTAACTTACCTGATTTAATGGCGTCAGAAAGGCATCGCAGCAATGCGGTATCCGTCGACGTTCTAGTTAATCGCAAAGCTTCGAGCAACAAAACGGTCACACACCAAGATTCACTTTTAACTCTTTGGAGATAGTGTTCTTCAAATCGGCCGCTATAATAGAATTCAGTAGCGCTTCGGTTTTTTACTTACCGAACCCGCTGCCCGGCCAGGCGATGTTCCATCGCCGTTGCCCGTTGCAAGCGCCAGATCCGCATTGCACAGCCTTGCCATCGCGCTTGCCGAAACAGGAAACTGAAGCTACGTCAGCTGTTTATCTCTGGTGCCGTGGCCGCCTGTGACATGGAAGTATTGATCATGTTGTTGCCAAAAACGATGCCTTGACGGGCATTGCCCACTCGACGAACGTGATCAAACGATTTGATGCAGCGCGTTTTCACCAGAATTTATCCCAACTCAATCAGGTAGCACTGTGACGAAAGACGAACTGCGCGCGGAACTAGAGCGCCAGGAACAACGTTACAAGGAAGTTTACGGCGGAGAAGTCACCACTTACGCCGCTCAACCCGAACCGGAACGCAAACCCTGGCGTAAACGCGCCACCGTTCAGGATCAGGTTTTCCAGCAAGAACTTCAAAAAATGGAAAAGGAACTCAAAGCCGAAGAGCCGTGACCGCTTCGGCCTGATCCTTACAAGGGCCTGCCTCTGCACCCGTTAAAAGCGGGATGTATTGATGTTGCCTTTCGCGCCCGCTACGAGCGGGCAGCGGCCATTAGCGTCGTCGAATCAGGCAGATTTCTGGTATCTGACCTATTTCTCAGATTTTTCTCACAACCGTTCAAGCCCTTCTTACCGGGCTGTGAAGGTTTTGTGACGGTCTATTTTTTCAATTAAATCAATGACTTAAAAAACACAGCAAAATCGTGGGTTTTCAGGTCTTGCGGTAAAAAAATTCGTTGAAGAATGTTACCGATGAGCAGCTAGTGCATTGATTAGCAGTCTTTTCTGGCATAATCGCGCCCCCTTATGACCGGGTCAGAAAACCTTCATGATCGATTTATTCAGCGGACTGGATGCTTGGGTGCTTGTGAGCCTCTTGCTCGCCCTGGCCTTTGTCCTCGCCTTCGAGTTCATCAACGGCTTTCATGACACCGCTAACGCGGTGGCGACCGTTATCTACACCAAAGCCATGCCGCCTCACCTGGCGGTGTTCTTCTCCGGTGTGTTCAACTTCCTCGGCGTGCTGCTGGGCGGGGTCGGCGTGGCGTATGCCATCGTCCACCTGCTGCCGGTAGAACTGCTGATCAATGTGAACACCGGTCACGGGCTGGCCATGGTTTTCTCGTTGCTCGCCGCAGCCATCACCTGGAACCTGGGCACCTGGTACTTCGGTATCCCCGCCTCCAGCTCCCACACGCTGATCGGTTCGATCCTCGGCGTGGGCCTGGCCAACGCCCTGATCAACGAAATTCCGTTGGCCGACGGGGTGAACTGGCAAAAAGCGATCGATATCGGCATGTCGCTGGTATTCTCGCCAATGGCAGGCTTCCTGATCGCCGCGCTGGTCCTGATCGGTCTTAAATGGTGGCGTCCGCTGTCGAAGATGCACAAGACGCCGGAACAGCGCCGCAAGATCGATGACAAGAAACACCCGCCGTTCTGGAATCGCCTGGTACTTGTGATCTCGGCCATGGCCGTGAGTTTCGTTCACGGTTCCAACGATGGCCAGAAAGGTATAGGCCTGATCATGCTGGTCCTGATCGGTATCGTGCCGGCCCAGTTCGTCCTCGACCTGAACAGCACGACCTACCAGATCGAACGGACTCGCGACGCTACGTTGCACCTGAGCCAGTTCTACCAGCGCAATTCCGAAACCCTGGGCGAGTTCCTGGCCCTTGGCAAGAGCCTGAATGGCGATCTGCCGGAGAAATTCCGTTGCAACCCGCAACAGACCGAACCGACCATCACCGCCCTGCTCGGCACCCTCAAGGGTGTAGCCGACTACCATTCGCTGTCGGCGGAAAGCCGCATCGAAGTACGTCGTTACCTGCTCTGCCTGGATGACACCGCGAAGAAAGTCAGCAAATTGCCAACGCTCGGGGCGCGTGAAAAGGCTGACCTGGATAAATTGCGCAAGGACCTGACCACCACCACCGAATACGCTCCGTTCTGGGTGATCCTGGCGGTTGCACTGGCCTTGGGCCTGGGCACCATGGTCGGCTGGAAACGCGTGGTACTGACCATTGGCGAGAAAATCGGCAAGCAAGGCATGACCTACTCCCAAGGCATGTCGGCGCAGATCACCACCGCCAGCCTGATTGGCATGGCAAACATCTTCAGCCTGCCGGTTTCCACCACCCACGTGCTGTCCTCGGGCGTGGCGGGCACCATGGTCGCCAACAAGAGCGGCCTGCAAAGTGGCACCGTCAGAACCATCCTGCTGGCCTGGGTATTGACCCTGCCAGCCACCGTGGCCCTGTCGGCCGGGTTGTTCTGGCTGGCCTCGAAGGCACTGGGTAGCTGATACACAGCCAAACCAGAAAAGGCGCGTTCCGCAAGGAACGCGCCTTTTTTATTGCCGATGTCCGCAAGGACAACGCGTACATTCAGTCAGCCCGCGTCATCGTTGGCGTCCATCGCGAGCAGAGCTCGCTCCTACAAGGTTACGTGTTTATCGATAGTTTTTCGCAGGCAAAAAAAAGGGCAACCGAAGTTGCCCAAAATGCCTTGCGTGCTCATTACATCCAGAAAGAACGACGGTTATTTCCGCTTGTGCGAATCCTTCCAGATAAAAAGTCCGAACCCTGCAAAAAATACAAACATGAGGCTGACAGTCAGCACTCCGGCGATCACCACGTTGTCGAAAAACATGACGCGTCTCCTGTACCTGCCCTGTTGCGATAGGGCTAAGTTAACCAAACGGGCAGGAGAGAATATTGACCGGGATCAATGTCGCCCGAGACTGGGCAAGAGGAAGGGAGAAGTTTGACCCGCATCAATGAATGCGGGGGATTTCAGCGCTTTTTCGGTTTGTTTTTCGGCTTTTTTTTGGCCTTGCCCAATGGCATGGCCTGCTCGAACGCCTGGCGAACTTCATTGAGCCGCTTGTCATTGAGGTCATGAACACGCTTGGCGCGCTCGGCATTGAGGTCAATCAGTTTGTCGTCTTGGCTCATGGCAGTCAGTGCATCGCTTGAAATGAGTTTAAGCCGCCGTAGCGTTCGGCAACCCTGCGCCAATAATGCGGCCTGACGGCCGTGCTGACCAGCCTGCGCTCAAATCTCGATATCGACCCACAACCCTTGCCGCGGCTGATCTTCCATCAGCGGCGCCACCGGCACGGTGTTGTCGGCATTGAGTTCATCCCCGGGAATCGCCAGGTGAGCCTGCGGGTCATTATCAGCTTCGTGGCGACGTCGTTCCTGCTCCTGCCTGCGGCGCTGTTCCTCGCGCAGCACCAGTCCGTCCTCCTCAGGATTGCGCTTTTGCAGGTCGATCGTGCTTTCACTGGAGCTTTCCTGCACCGGCACCACCGGAGGAATATCCGGACGCTGACGGATCGGGTCGGTCTGTGAAGTGATCGGCACGGCACTCAAGGGGAGCATCGGTGGCAGCATGGTTTTCAGTCTCCTGTCAGCAGGCTGTCGGCTGCGGGGATGGCGACTTGAGCCATCGGTCGCAAACTGTGACTCATTTGGCACTCATAAGTGCACCGGGCGGCGCGTCATGCACAGGTGGGCTAACGTATGACTGTGAGTTTTTCTGAGAGTCCTTTGGCCCTGAAGCCCTCATTCCGTTAAGATAGCCGGCTTTTTCAGGTGGGAGTCAGGCAGCATGGCGCAGCAGTATCAACCGGGGCAACGCTGGATCAGTGACAGCGAAGCCGAGCTGGGTTTAGGCACCGTTCTGGCACAGGACGGCCGCTTGTTGACCGTGCTCTATCCGGCCACTGGCGACACTCGCCAGTACGCGCTAAGGAATGCGCCCCTCACCCGTGTGCGGTTTTCGCCCGGTGACTCCATCACTCACTTCGAAGGCTGGAAGCTGACCGTTCGCGAAGTCGACGACGTCGATGGCCTGCTGGTTTACCACGGCCTCAACGGGCAGAACGAAGTGGTCACCCTGCCGGAAACCCAACTGTCGAACTTCATCCAGTTCCGCCTGGCCAGCGACCGTCTGTTCGCCGGTCAGATCGACCCGCTGGCCTGGTTCTCCCTGCGTTACCACACACTGGAACACACCAGTCGCCAGTTGCAGTCCTCCCTTTGGGGCCTGGGTGGCGTGCGTGCGCAACCGATCGCGCACCAATTGCACATTGCCCGCGAAGTCGCCGACCGTATCGCGCCGCGGGTTCTGCTGGCCGACGAAGTGGGCCTGGGCAAAACCATCGAAGCCGGCCTGGTGATCCATCGCCAATTGCTCTCAGGCCGCGCCAACCGCGTGCTGATCCTGGTTCCGGAAAACCTGCAGCACCAGTGGCTGGTCGAGATGCGCCGCCGCTTTAACCTGCAGGTCGCGCTGTTCGACGAAGAACGCTTCATCGAAAGCGATGCCAGCAATCCCTTCGAAGACACCCAGCTCGCACTGGTCGCGCTTGAGTGGTTGGTGGACGACGAGAAAGCCCAGGACGCGCTGTTCGCGGCGGGCTGGGACTTGCTGGTAGTCGACGAGGCTCACCACCTGGTGTGGCACGAAGATCAGGTCAGCCCTGAGTATTCCCTGGTCGAGCAACTCGCCGAGACCATTCCCGGTGTGCTGCTATTGACCGCCACCCCGGAACAACTGGGCCAGGACAGCCACTTCGCTCGTCTGCGTCTGCTCGACCCGAACCGTTTCCACGACCTGCAAGCCTTCCGCGCCGAGAGCGAAAACTATCGCCCGGTGGCTGAAGCCGTTCAGGAGTTGCTGGACAAGGGACGCCTGTCGCCGCAAGCCCACAAGACCATCCACGGCTTCCTCGGCAACGAAGGCGAAGCCCTGCTGGCCGCCGTCAACGATGGCGACACTGAAGCCAGCGCGCGTCTGGTGCGTGAATTGCTCGACCGCCACGGCACCGGCCGCGTGCTGTTCCGCAACACCCGCGCTGCCGTGCAGGGTTTCCCGGAGCGCAAGCTGCACCCGTACCCGCTGCCGTGCCCGGACGAATACCTCGAACTGCCATTGGGCGATCACGCCGAGCTGTACCCGGAAGTCAGCTTCCAGGCCCAACCGGACGCCAGCGAAGAAGAACGCTGGTGGAAATTCGACCCGCGCGTTGAATGGCTGATCGATCAACTGAAGATGCTCAAGCGCACCAAAGTGCTGGTGATCTGCGCCCACGCCGAAACCGCCATGGACCTGGAAGACGCCCTGCGCGTGCGCTCCGGGATCCCGGCCACGGTGTTCCACGAAGGCATGAACATCCTCGAGCGTGACCGCGCCGCCGCCTACTTCGCCGACGAAGAATTTGGCGCGCAGGTGCTGATTTGCTCGGAAATCGGCAGTGAAGGTCGCAACTTCCAGTTCTCCCATCACCTGGTGCTGTTCGACCTGCCGTCCCACCCGGACCTGCTGGAACAACGCATCGGTCGACTGGACCGGATCGGTCAGAAGCACATCATCGAACTGCACGTGCCGTACCTGGAAACCAGCCCGCAACAGCGCCTGTTCCAGTGGTACCACGAAGCGCTGAATGCGTTCCTCAACACCTGCCCGACCGGCAACGCCTTGCAGCACCAGTTCGGCCCGCGCCTGCTGCCGCTGCTCGAAGAAGCCGACGATGGTGAGTGGCAAGCGCTGATCGATGAAGCCCGCACCGAGCGTGAACGTCTGGAAGCCGAGTTGCACACCGGCCGCGACCGGTTGCTGGAGCTCAACTCCGGTGGCGCTGGCGAAGGTGATGCACTGGTTGAAGACATCCTCGAACAGGACGATCAGTTCGCCCTGCCGATCTACATGGAAACCCTGTTCGACGCCTTCGGCATCGACAGCGAAGACCATTCGGAAAACGCGCTGATCCTCAAGCCGAGCGAAAAAATGCTCGATGCCAGCTTCCCGCTGGGCGACGACGAAGGCGTGACCATCACCTACGACCGTAACCAGGCGCTGTCTCGCGAAGACATGCAGTTCATCACCTGGGAGCACCCAATGGTTCAGGGCGGCATGGACCTGGTGCTGTCCGGCTCCATGGGCAACACTGCCGTGGCACTGATCAAGAACAAGGCGCTGAAACCTGGCACCGTGCTGCTCGAACTGCTCTATGTCAGCGAAGTGGTTGCCCCGCGCTCGCTGCAACTGGGGCGCTACCTGCCACCGGCCGCCCTGCGTTGCCTGCTCGATACCAACGGCAACGACCTGTCGGCACGCGTGTCGTTCGAAACATTGAACGACCAGCTCGAAAGCGTGCCGCGTGCCAGCGCCAACAAGTTCATCCAGGCCCAGCGTGACCAACTGACGCCACGGATCAACGCCGGTGAAGCGAAGATTCTGCCGCGCCACACTGAACGTGTCGCCGAGGCGCAACGTCGTCTGGCCGCCGATACCGACGAAGAACTGGCGCGCCTGACCGCCTTGCAAGCGGTCAATCCGACCGTGCGCGACAGCGAACTGGTGGCCCTGCGCAAACAACGCGAGCAAGGCCTGGCCATGCTCGACAAGGCTGCGCTGCGACTGGAAGCGATTCGGGTGTTGGTGGCGGGTTAACAACCCTCCTCCACCGCTATAAAAAGAAGGCCCGCAGCGATGCGGGCCTTTTTTGTTTGCTTCAAACTCAGTAGTGCTGCTGATGGCCTCATCGCGAGCAAGCTCGCGATAGCGGTTAAGCAGTCACCGCAGAACTATCAGGCTCAACCACCGCCACCAACCCGTCCTTCATCCGCTTGGCGTCCCTCACAAAACACCGCGAAGCCAGGAACAGAAATACCACGGTGAGCAACAACGCCACCGGTATCAGGTACATCGCGTCATGCAGGCCGACTGCTTTAAACGCTTCAGTCATTTGCTCCGCGCCCGCCGCAAGCATCGCCGAGTGGGCGAAGTGATCCGACAAGGCCCCGACCACCACCGGCCCCAGGCCACCGCCCAACAGGTACAGCCCGGCAAAGAACAGCGCCATCGCCGTTGCCCGCAACCGCGGCTCGACCACATCCTGAATCGCCGTGTACACGCAGGTGTAAAAGTTGTAGGCGAACAGCCAGCCCATACTGAATACCGCGACAAACACACCGATCTCGATTCGCCCGGAATGCAGCGCCCACGCGGTGCAGACCGTCGAAATTACCAGGCTGAAGGCAGCAAACAAGAGCCGCCCGTTGGCGATGCGCTGGTGAATCTTGTCCGCGATCCAACCACCGAGGGTCAGGCCGACCAGCCCGGTCACACCGACAATAACCCCGGTCGCCACTGCGGCATCCTGCAACGGCATGAGGAAGTAGCGTTGCAGCATCGGCACCAGAAACGAGTTACAAGCATAGGTGGCGAAGTTGAAACACAGGCCGGCCATCACCAGCCACAGGAAGGTTGGCACTGCCAATACTCGACGGATCGGCCGATCGATTTCTTCCTGCGAAACCTGAACGCTCTCGGCAGCGCCGCGCTTCGGTTCCTTGATGAAAAACATGAAAATCGCCAGGATCAGCCCGGGCACCGCCGCGATAAAGAACGGTGCGCGCCAGCTATCGAAGGCCTTGACCATCGCGCCAATGGTGAAGAACGCCAACAACAGCCCCAAGGGCAGCCCCAGCATGAAGATCCCCATGGCCCGCGCCCGACGGTGCGCCGGAAACAAGTCGCCGATCAGCGAGTTGGCGGCTGGCGCGTAACTGGCCTCGCCGATGCCGATGCCCATGCGAACGATCAGGAAGCTCCAGAAACTGCCCACCATGCCGTTGACGGCGGTCAACCCGCTCCATGCCGCCAGCCCCCAGCCCATCAGCTTGCTGCGCGAGCCGGTATCGGCCATGCGCCCCAGCGGCAAGCCGGCAATGGCGTAGACGATGGTGAATGCCGTCCCGATGATCCCCAACTGGAAATCACTGAGGTGCCATTCCATGCGAATGGGCTCGATGATGATAGCCGGGATGGTGCGGTCGAAAAAATTGAACAGATTGGCCAGGAACAACAGGAACAGAATGCGCCAGGCATTGGCCGCTTGGGTCGAGTTCTGCATGGGTCCGTCTCTTTTATTGTTTTTGGGGCGTCACTGTCCCCGGACTTTGCAATCTAGTCAGGCCGGCCGCGCCTGTCTTTCATTATTCGCCAGGCTGATATCAACCCATGGGACGCAACCTGTAGGAGCCTTCGTGGAACGGGTATTTCGCAGTCCGTCCGAACGATGAAAAATACCTTTCAGCCCCCCTTCCCAAGCCGTTGGCGAAGCCTAGAATAGCGGCCTTGTTTCCCCCCTGTGTCTCCACTCCTCCTTAGATAATCGCCCATGTCCGAAGCCAGTCCGTGTCTGAATTGCGGTGCCTGCTGTTCTCATTTTCGCGTGTCATTTTTCTGGGGGGAATGCGCCTCGTCCGGGGGGACGGTGCCCGATGAGCTTGTCGAGCAGATCAGCCCCAGTCGGGTCGCGATGCTCGGAACCGGCTGCAAACCCGTGCGCTGTACCAGCCTGGTCGGAGACGTGGGCAGTACAGTGCAGTGCTCCATTTACGAAAAACGCTCCAGCACCTGTCGGGAGTTCGACGCTTCGTGGGTCGATGGCCTGGCAAATCCCGATTGCGACGCGGCCCGTGCAGCTTTCGGCTTGCCCGCCCTGCAACCCGCGTTCGAGACGCCTGAGAAGCAAATCGCCTGAGTCATAGCACTAATCGCTATTAGGCTAATATCAAAAAAATTGGCATCAATGTGCCACTACCGCTTGTGCTCCATCCACGCCCTCTATACTCCACGACATTCGCCGACGCTCCTTGCGCCGACCTGAAGCTTAACGATGGGGAATGCTATGGAGTGGCTTGGTTTGCATTTCATCACCGAGCTACCAGAGACTGGGCAGGTCGTACTTAATTGCACACATGACCCGTTTCTGGTGCTACTGGCTTATCTGGTCGCCTGTGTCGGCGGTTTCGCGACACTGGACATGGCCGAACGGGTTGCTCACGCTGAAAAATCCGCGTCCCAAACGCTCTGGCGCTGGGTGGGCAGCGGATGCCTGGCCGGCGGCATCTGGGCCATGCATTTCGTCGGGATGCTGGCATTCCAGGCGCCTATCGATCTTCACTACCAACTGCCTGTCACGGTGTTCTCGCTAACCATCGCGCTGTTCGCCGCATGGTTGGCGATGCATACCCTCAGCCTTCCTGAACTGAGTTTTCGACAGTGCCTCACGTCATCGGTCGGCATCGGCCTGGGTATCGCGACCATGCATTACGTGGGCATGACAGCCATGCATTCCAATGCCTCGGTCTATTACCATCCGGGCCTGTTCGCCCTTTCCATCGCGATCGCGATCGGTGCCGCGCTGGCCGCCTTGTTGCTGGCATGGTATCTGCGCGATGGTGCAGGCATGCTGCATCAGCTTTTCAAATTCGGCGCCAGCCTGGTGCTCGGGGCAGGCATCCTTGGTATGCACCTCACTGCCATGGCCGCCTTCAACATGGTGATGCCCAGCGACAGCCTGCCAGCGCAAACCGGCGAACACCGCCATCTGCAACTGGCGCTGACTGTGACAGTCATCACCCTGCTGATCATAGGCAGCAGCATCAGCGCGGCACTGGCGGACAAGAAGCTGCAACACAAGGACCACGACCTGCAACGGGTCAACTCACTGCTAAGCCAACTTGACCAGGCGCGTATGTCACTGCAACAGCTGGCGCACTACGATGCGCTGACCAGCCTGATCAACCGCCGCGGGTTCAACCAGGTCTTCGCTGAAAAACTCATCGAGAAAACCAACAAAGGCGGGATGCTGGCGGTCATGTTCCTGGACATCGACCATTTCAAGCGGATCAACGACAGCCTTGGCCACGATGCCGGTGACGAACTGCTCAAAGTGCTTGCCGGGCACATCAAGAGCTCTGTTCGCAGTCATGAGGATGTGGTCGCTCGCTTCGGCGGCGACGAGTTCTGCCTGCTCATCGATCTGCGTGATCGTGACGAAGCGCGGCAGATGGCCCAACGCATCATGCTGAAAATGAAGGAACCCATCGAGTTGGCCGGCAAGCGCATGGTCATGAC
This sequence comes from Pseudomonas sp. EU05-FHT14B02, assembly GCF_058791055.1. Classification (NCBI taxonomy): domain Bacteria; kingdom Pseudomonadati; phylum Pseudomonadota; class Gammaproteobacteria; order Pseudomonadales; family Pseudomonadaceae; genus Pseudomonas; species Pseudomonas sp. EU05-FHT14B02. Next base: position 113,862 of record NZ_JBYTDD010000021.1, read on the forward strand.
CACCAGCATCGGCATCAGCCTGTTTCCGGAAGACGGCAAGACCTGCGAGGAACTGTTGAAAAACGCCGATCTGGCGCTGTATCAGTCCAAGGGCGGCGGCCGGAACGGGCTGAGTTTTTTCAGTGCCGACCTGAAAACCCGAGCCACACTCGAACTGCAACTGGAAGAAGAGTTGCGCCACGCTCTGCGTGAAGACATCGGCCTGATGCTTTATTATCAGCCGATCTATGACCTCAAAACCGGTCAGGTGAGCAAGCTCGAAGCCTTGATCCGCTGGCAACACCCGGTCCACGGTTTCCTCGTACCGGATCGTTTTATCGCCATCGCCGAAACCAATGGCCTGATCGCCGAGCTGGACAACTGGGTACTGCGCAAGGCCTGCGAGGATCTGGGCGAGTTGTCGCGCCAAGGCTGTGAAGACCTGAAGATCGCCGTGAACTGCTCGCCCCTGAACCTGGCGCGCGAAGAACTGGCCGATGAAATCGAGTACGCATTGCGGGCCTCCGGTGTGGAGCCCCACCGTCTGGAACTGGAGGTCACCGAAAACGCCTTGATGGGCAATATCGCCGACACCCTGGTGCTGCTGCGCCAGATACGCGCCCTTGGCGTTTCGCTGTCGATCGATGACTTCGGCACCGGCTATTCATCCCTGGCCTACCTCAAGCGCTTGCCGCTCAACACGCTGAAAATCGACCGCTCGTTCATCCAGGACATTCCCAAGGCGACCCAGGATATGGAAATCGTCCAGGCGATTATCGTCATGGCCCATACCCTGCACCTGCAAGTGGTCACCGAAGGGGTCGAAACCTTCGAGCAATACCAGTTCCTGGAAGACCATGGCTGTGACTTCGTTCAGGGCTATCTGCTGAGTCGGCCGGTGCCACTGGCCGAACTGCATCCGGTGCTGAACGAAATCAACCAGCGCAAGCACGCCTACACCGTCACGACGCTGAGCCTGGTTCACGGTACAACTGCACTAATGTAGACGGGTCCTTTTCAAGAAACCCCTGACTCCCATGCAGGCGCATCAACTGCGCGGCCAGACCGCTGATCGGTGTCGCCGAGCCTTGTTCACGGGAAAACTTCACTGCTGTATCCAAATCCTTGAGTAACGTCCGTACGTGCCACTTGACTGGCTCGAATCGATTTTGCGCCATCTGCGGAGCCAGGATCTGCAAGGGTTTCGAATCGGCAAAGCCGCCGGCCAGCGCTTCGGCGATCAGGCAGACATCAACCCCGGAACGCTCCGCCAACGCGACCACTTCGGCAATCACCAATGCATTGCAGGCGACGATCATCTGATTGCACACCTTGGTCACCTGCCCTGCCCCGACGCCGCCCATATGCGTCACACGCTGCCCCAGGCTCAACAGGACAGGCCGGACCCGCTCCAGATCCTGTAGTTCACCGCCGACCATGATCGCCAGGCTTCCAGCCTCGGCACCAACCACGCCACCGGACACCGGCGTATCGAGCCAGCTCATGCCGGTTTTAGCGGCAAGTTCTGCGGCCATTTCCCGCGTAGCATTGGGCTCCAGGCTGGAGAAATCCACCAGCAGTTGGCCTTCTTTGGCGCCCTCCACAACACCTGCCGGACCAAACACCACCTCGCGTACAACCGAGGTATCCGCCAGGCACAGCATCACCACGTCAGCGTGCTGGCACAGCTCAGCCGGGCTGGCGACCTGGCGCGCGCCGGCCTCCACCAGCGGCTTGCACTTATCCGTGTTGCGATTCCATACCGCCAACGGATAACCCGCGGCCAGCAGGCGCCGGCACATCGGCAGCCCCATCAGGCCGATCCCGGCAAACCCAAGCGAAGGTAGCGTTGACATCATTTTGCCTCTTCTTGATTAAAGATCACCGAATATTGGCCGATTCATCATGACTCAGGAAAGGATTCACTCCGAGCAATGCTCAGGCTAAAGACCAAGGCATGGTCCAAGTACGCGCTGAAAAAAGACGCGATTGTATTCCGTGACGGTTCGACGACAGTGAGTCGGCCAACCAATCAGCCCAGGTAGATGGCGAACTATGACTTCTAAAAACAACCCTGCCACTGCGGTAACCGATCTGACGTTGAGCCCCGCGGCCAACAGCCCGTCATCACCTAAGCCATTGATTCAATCGCGTCCGTTGGCGACCCAGCAATACCTGTACTTCACCGAAACCAACACCGACCGCATCCTCGACAACCTCGACGGCCTGCGCGACATGGTGTTCCCGCGCGCACCGCACCTGGAAGGCGACAGCGAACAGCACAGCGATCAGGAATTCCCGTCGGTGTGCCTGATCGGCCTGGGCCGCTGTGGCTCGAACATTGCGCTGGACGTGGCGGAACTGGTGTACAACGCCCGCAAGTTCTACCTCAATGAATTCAATAACGAAGATCGCCTGTCGCCGGACAAGCGCTTTGCCGAAAAGGGTTACAGCCCGGCCCAGTGGATCCGCAACAACCTGCGCCTGGGCCAGAACAAAAACACCAAGCCGGTGTTCCTGGTCGAGCCGCTGGTAATGCTCGGCGACCTGGACAAGGACATCGCCGGGCGCATCCGTTTCTCGCGCAAGGGTGAAAAAAGCGGCTTTCTGCGCGACTACAGCAAGATGAAGATCATGGACCTGTCGGAAGTCCACGCCGGTGGCGCCGGTAACGCGCCGATCCTCGGCCAGTACCTGGCCAAGATCATCCTGAACAAGGACACCCAGCGCTTCTCCAGCCCCGACTGGAAAATGATTCACTCGTACCTGATCGACAGCTGCGGCATCAAGGCCAACCAGTCGCGCCTGTATTTCTCGATCTTCAGTGCCGGCGGCGGTACCGGCTCGGGCATGGCCTCGGAGTTCGGCCTGGCGCAGCAGCACTCGTACATGAACAAGACGTTCGACACCAAGCCGATGGACGAGCACGACAGCAAGAGCGGCCACTCCTTCGTCTTCGAACCGATTTTCACCAGCGGCATCTGTGTACTGCCGAACATTTCAGATCACCGCAGTGAGATGTCCGAGGCGCTGCACATCAACGCCGGTCGCCTGTTGTGCAAATACCTGTCGGAAGAGTGGGACTTCTCCTACAACTTCGCCAACGAAGACAGCAGCGAAGCCAGCGTCATGGGCCGCATTCGCCCATGGAACGCGATGATGCTGATCTCCAACGACATCATGCGTTACGCCGAAGAGAACGATGACGGCAATATCCAGAACATTGATGTCAATGCCATGGAAAAGCATGCCAACCAATACATCTCGCAGCAAATCTTCAACATTCTGACGGCCCAGGCGGTGACCACCGACTACGACCAGAACTATTTCCGTCGTGCTGGCATCGACATCGGCGAAACCATCCGCCTGGACGCCAACGACCTGTTCATGAGCCTGGCCGGCCCGGTGGCGATTGCCTATGCAGAGTCCGTGGTGCCGGAAACCCCGGCGCCGAGCAGCGACAAATTCAAGGTGTTCGAGAAAGAGCCGCAACGCCTGAACATCGACGACCTGTTCTTTCGCTCGATCGACCTGCCGCACTTCAACAAGGTCACCCAGGCCATCGAGGGCATCAGCCTGTTGCCGATCGAGTCCAAGCGCTATCGCGCGTCACTCGAGCAATACAAGAACTCGGGTTACGACGCGGCGGCCCTGCATGACCTGCACTTTTTCAAGAATTGCTCGTCGGTGGTATCGATCGTTTCGTTGCCGAAGGACTACAAGCTGTCCTACATGGATTTGAACCGGTTGAAGACTCATCTCAACAGCCTGTTCCCCAACACCACGCTCAAGCGCTACGCGCTGGTGATCGGTGCTTCGGCCAACCTGTCGCTGACCACCCTGATCGCCAAGAGCCCGTGCCTGTCGGACGATTTCCTGACGCTGATCGTGGCCTTCATCAAACGCTGCTTCGCGAAAAACCCATACCGCTTCGACGAGACCCTGGACAACTCGATCCTGGACTTCATCATCAACGAACAGTTCGATGAAGACCGGATTGACGAACTACTCAACGAATTCGAGAACCCGGCGAAGATCCTCGATACCAACTGGTACGCGATCAAGCCGATGTACGAGAAGAAGTACCGTGAGCTGATCAACGACAAGGACAAGTTCGTCTCGATCAACGACATCCGTCTGTCCCGGGATTGCGTGAAGAAATCGATCAAGTACCTGCGCGAGATCTACCGTCACCGCATCGGCAAGACCAAGGTTATTTCGTTGAATAACCATACGGGTAAGACGGCTTAACAAGACGCGAAAACTCACCGCCCCTATCGCGAGCAAGCTCGCTCCCACAGTTGACCGCGTTCTGTCTGGAAGAATGCGATCCCTGTGGGAGCGAGCTTGCTCGCGATGGCGGCCTTGAATTACTGCAAATCAACATCCAGAAACAATTGAGCAGACGTTCAGTTGCCCTTCCAACTGTTCCCGTTACGTTTACGTCACCGTGAGGCTGTGGCCTTTCTCTACGGCAACATGCCATCACGCTACTCGGCTACACACTTTTCCCTCAGAAATGAACGCACCAATAAGGTGCGACCTTTTAAGCCTGCGCCCTTTCCTGGATCAGAATCCACGGTGAAACAACCACGGCCCACAGCTGTGGATCACGTTCAAAAAGATCCAGCGCCCGCGTTTCAGACAGCTTGCCGAGCTTGTCGGCGGCCAGCCAGGCAGCCACTTTCTCCCCTTCATCCTGGGCCACGGCCTCGGCGGCGGCGATCAGATCCAGGCCAGGATCGACCCACAATAGGGCACCCTTGGCGAAGAACGGCTCCAGCTCTTTCCAGGTAATAGATGCGGTTTCACCAAGCAGCTTGGCATAGAGGGTGCTAGGTTCTTGATTCATGGGACTGTCCGGAAAAGAAATCGACGCGAATGATAACGTCGGTGGACGGGCAGAAAAACCCGGATGCAATTGAGTGACCGAAATGAAAAGCGCAGGAAAGCCAGGGAATGCACTGAATACGGCTATAAGCCCCTCAACACCCCGCCGCAATTCTGTCTTTTACTTTCAATAAAGCGACACTTGCAGGTTTTGTCCCCCGGCGCTGCCTTCCCAGGCTGACAATCGGCGCTCTACACTGTACCGGTACAGTTGCCGAGGGACTTTTCCGGGGAATGTCGCAGATATCTGACCCGGTTCTGCTGCTTTCGGCGCCAGGACTATAAAAACTACAACAGTAAGAGTGGAGCACTATGACTAAGGCTACTAAGCAGATTTCCAAACTGTTTGCCGCTATGGTTCTGGCCGGGGTTGCCAGCCATTCGTTCGCAGCTGACACCATCAAGATCGGCATCGCCGGCCCTAAGACCGGCCCTGTAGCCCAATACGGCGACATGCAGTTCAGTGGCGCCAAAATGGCCATCGAGCAAATCAACGCCAAGGGCGGCGTGGACGGCAAGAAACTCGAAGCCGTTGAATACGATGACGCGTGTGATCCGAAACAAGCTGTGGCAGTCGCGAACAAGGTCGTCAACGACGGTGTCAAGTTCGTAGTCGGTCACCTGTGCTCCAGCTCCACTCAACCGGCTTCGGACATCTACGAAGACGAAGGCGTGATCATGATCACCCCGGCTGCCACCAGCCCGGACATCACCGCCCGTGGTTACAAAATGGTGTTCCGCACCATCGGTCTGGACAGCGCCCAGGGCCCTGCCGCCGGTAACTACATTGCCGACTTCGTAAAACCGAAAATCGTTGCTGTTCTGCACGACAAACAGCAATACGGTGAAGGCATCGCCTCTGCCGTGAAGAAAACCCTGGAAGGCAAAGGCGTCAAGGTTGCCGTGTTCGAAGGCGTCAACGCCGGCGACAAAGACTTCTCCTCGATGATCGCCAAGCTCAAGCAAGCCAACGTCGACTTCGTCTACTACGGCGGCTACCACCCGGAGCTGGGCCTGATCCTGCGTCAGTCTGCGGAAAAAGGCCTGAAAGCCAAGTTCATGGGTCCGGAAGGCGTGGGTAACGACTCCATTTCGCAGATCGCCAAGGACGCTTCCGAAGGCCTGCTGGTGACCCTGCCGAAATCCTTCGACCAGGATCCGGCCAACGTTGCCCTGGCTGATGCGTTCAAAGCCAAGAAAGAAGACCCAAGCGGTCCGTTCGTGTTCCCGGCCTACTCGGCTGTGACCGTGATCGCCGACGGCATCAAGGCTGCCAAGTCCGAAGACTCCGCCAAAGTGGCTGAAGCCATCCACGCCGGCACCTTCAAGACGCCTACCGGCGACCTGAGCTTCGACGAGAAAGGCGACCTGAAAGACTTCAAATTCGTGGTTTACGAGTGGCACTTCGGCAAACCAAAAACTGAAGCCAAGCCTCAGTAAGGCGTTGCCAGACTGACTGCCAATAAAGCCCACGGCGTGCCGTGGGCTTTGTTTTACGAACGTATCTGGGCCGCGCTGGCGTGATCCGCCAGTCTCCCCACCTGAAAATCTCAAAACCGTCATCAGCGGTTCGCTGGCAAACCCCGAATTCGAAGTGGATGCAGATCCACGGGGCTCGGGCGGGAAAATGACTCCACCAGTGAAATGCGTATCAGGTTTTTAGGAGCGCTGTAATGCCTGACATCTATCACTTCTTCCAACAGCTGGTTAATGGCCTGACCATTGGCAGCACGTATGCCCTGATCGCCATCGGCTATACGATGGTCTACGGCATCATTGGAATGATCAACTTCGCCCACGGCGAGGTGTACATGATCGGCTCCTACGTGGCGTTCATCGCCATCGCCGGGCTGGCCATGCTGGGACTCGACAGCGTGCCGCTGTTGATGACCGCCGCTTTTCTCGCAACCATCGTTGTAACCAGTGCCTACGGCTACAGCATCGAACGGATCGCCTACCGCCCCTTGCGCGGCAGCAACCGTCTGATCCCGCTGATCTCCGCCATCGGCATGTCGATCTTCCTGCAGAACACGGTTCTGCTGGCGCAAGACTCCAAGGACAAATCCATCCCCAACCTGATTCCGGGCAACTTTGCCTTTGGGCCAGGTGGCGCACATGAAGTGCTGATTTCCTACATGCAAATCGTAGTGTTCGTGGTGACTCTCGTCGCCATGCTCGGCCTGACCCTGTTCATCTCCCGCTCTCGCCTGGGCCGCGCCTGCCGTGCCTGCGCCGAAGACATCAAGATGGCCAACCTGCTGGGTATCAACACCAACAACATCATCGCCCTGACCTTCGTCATCGGTGCGGCTCTGGCAGCCATCGCCGCCGTGCTGTTGAGCATGCAATACGGCGTGATCAACCCGAACGCCGGGTTCCTCGTCGGCCTCAAGGCCTTCACCGCCGCGGTACTGGGCGGTATCGGCAGTATTCCGGGCGCCATGCTCGGCGGGCTGGTACTGGGTGTGGCGGAAGCCTTTGGTGCCGATATCTTCGGCGACCAGTACAAGGACGTCGTGGCGTTCGGCCTGCTGGTTCTCGTGCTGTTGTTCCGGCCAACCGGCCTGCTGGGCCGTCCGGAGGTTGAGAAGGTATGACTAGGAATCTTAAACAGGCGCTGTTCAGCGCTTTGCTGGTGTGGGCCGTGGCCTACCCGGTACTCGGTCTGAAGCTGACCATCGTCGGCATCAACCTCGAAGTTCATGGCACCAGCGACGCCACCCTGATCACCATCGCGGTGTGCTCGGTGCTGATGTTCCTGCGTGTGCTGTTCGACCAGCAGATCAGCTCGGCCTGGCGCTCTTCGCCGAGCATGCCGTTGATCCCGGCCAAGGCCAGCAACTTCCTGACCCTGCCGACCACACAGCGCTGGATCATCATCGCGCTGATCGCCGGTGCCCTGGTATGGCCGTTCTTCGGCTCTCGCGGTGCGGTCGATATCGCCACGCTGGTGCTGATCTACGTAATGCTCGGCCTCGGCCTGAACATCGTGGTCGGCCTGGCCGGTCTGCTCGACCTCGGTTACGTCGGTTTCTATGCCGTCGGCGCCTACAGTTATGCTCTGCTGTCGCATTACTACGGCCTGAGTTTCTGGATCTGCCTGCCGATCGCCGGGATGATGGCGGCCACTTTCGGCTTCCTGCTCGGTTTCCCGGTACTGCGTCTGCGTGGCGACTACCTGGCGATCGTGACCCTGGGCTTCGGTGAGATCATTCGTCTGTTCCTGCGTAACCTGACCGATATCACTGGTGGTCCGAACGGCATCAGCAACATCGAGAAGCCAACGTTCTTCGGTCTGACCTTCGAACGTAAAGCCGCGGAAGGCCTGCAAACCTTCCACGAGTATTTCGGCCTGCAATACAACTCGATCAACAAGGTGATCTTCCTTTACCTGGTTGCCCTGTTCCTGGCACTGGCTGCGCTGTTTGTCATCAACCGTTTGCTGCGCATGCCGTTGGGCCGCGCCTGGGAAGCGTTGCGTGAAGACGAAATCGCCTGCCGTGCCCTGGGCTTGAACCCGACCGTCATCAAACTGTCAGCCTTCACCCTGGGTGCGAGCTTCGCCGGTTTCGCCGGTAGCTTCTTCGCTGCCCGTCAGGGTCTGGTGACGCCAGAGTCCTTCACCTTCATCGAGTCGGCGATCATCCTCGCCATCGTGGTGCTGGGTGGCATGGGCTCGCAGCTGGGTGTGATCCTCGCTGCAGTGGTGATGATCCTGCTGCCGGAAATGATGCGTGAGTTCAGTGAGTACCGCATGTTGATGTTCGGTGCCTTGATGGTACTGATGATGATCTGGCGCCCTCAGGGTCTGCTGCCCATGCAACGTCCTCACATGGAGCTGCGCAAATGAGCCGCGAGATCCTTAAAGTAGAAAACCTGAGCATGCGCTTCGGCGGCTTGCTGGCGGTCAACGGCGTAGCCTTGAGCGTGAAAGAGAAACAAGTGGTTGCGCTGATCGGCCCCAACGGCGCCGGCAAGACCACCGTGTTCAACTGCCTGACCGGCTTCTACAAGCCGAGCGGCGGCAGCATCCTGCTCGACGGCGAAGCGATCGAAGGCCTGCCCGGCCACAAGATTGCCCTCAAAGGCGTGGTGCGCACCTTCCAGAACGTGCGGTTGTTCAAGGACATGACGGCGGTCGAGAACCTCTTGATCGCCCAGCATCGTCACCTGAACACCAACTTCCTGTCCGGCCTGTTCAAGACCCCGTCGTTTCGCAAAAGCGAGCGCGAGGCCATGGATTTCGCCGAATTCTGGCTGGAAAAGGTCAATCTCAAGGAGTTCGCCAACCGTCCGGCCGGCACTTTGGCCTACGGTCAGCAACGTCGTCTGGAAATCGCCCGTTGCATGATGACCCGCCCGCGGATCCTCATGCTCGACGAACCGGCTGCCGGCCTGAACCCGAAGGAAACCGAGGACCTCAAGGCGCTGATCAGCATGCTGCGTGAAGAGCACAACGTCACCGTGCTGCTGATCGAACACGACATGAAGCTGGTCATGAGCATTTCCGATCACATTGTCGTGATCAACCAGGGCACGCCCCTGGCCAACGGTACGCCGGAACAGATCCGCGACAATCCTGAAGTGATCAAAGCCTACCTGGGGGAAGCGTAAATGCTGCAGTTCGAAAACGTTTCCACCTTCTACGGCAAGATCCAGGCCCTGCACAACGTCAACGTCGAAGTCCGCCAAGGCGAGATCGTGACCCTGATCGGTGCCAACGGTGCTGGCAAGTCCACGCTGCTGATGACGCTTTGCGGTTCGCCGCGCGCCCACAGCGGTAGCATCCGCTACATGGGTGAGGAACTGGTCGGCCAGGACTCTTCGCAGATCATGCGCAAGAGCATCGCTGTCGTGCCGGAAGGTCGTCGGGTATTTTCCCGCCTGACCGTTGAAGAAAACCTGTCCATGGGTGGTTTCTTCACCGCCAAGGGCGACTATCAGGAACAGATGGACAAGGTTCTCGGACTTTTCCCACGCCTGAAAGAACGCTTCAACCAGCGCGGCGGCACCATGTCCGGCGGCGAACAGCAAATGCTCGCCATCGGCCGTGCACTGATGAGCAAGCCCAAGCTGTTGCTGCTCGATGAGCCATCGCTGGGTCTGGCACCGATCATCATCCAGCAGATCTTCGACATCATCGAACAGCTGCGCAAGGACGGCGTGACAGTGTTCCTGGTCGAGCAGAACGCCAACCAGGCGCTGAAGATCGCTGACCGAGCCTACGTTCTGGAGAACGGCCGAGTGGTGATGACAGGCACCGGTGAAGCGTTGCTGACCGACCCGAAAGTGCGAGACGCGTACCTCGGTGGCTAATCCTTTGCGGTAAATGAAAAACGGCCTTCGCGGGTAATGCCGATCAGTTAAGCCCTCTCGCTTGACCTTTGGCCGCAAGAAATCAAAATCCGATGCCTGTACTGGCATCGG